>NZ_JBHWPL010000055.1:0-38138 GCF_043424875.1 Trueperella sp.
ATCTGGCATGATTAACCACTGTACTCAGGCTGCGTCGAGCCCCTCTCAACTCGGCAAGGCCTCAGTGACGGATAACGATCAGGCGCATGATTTCCCACGCACTCGATCCGCATCCACAAAGTAGAACATAGGAGTGACCGCTAAAGTGGCAGTCAGAATTCGTCTTAAGCGCTTCGGTAAGATCCGTGAGCCGCACTACCGCGTAGTCGTCGTCGATCAGAAGAAGAAGCGCGATGGCCGTGTGATCGAGGAAATCGGTTACTACAACCCGAACACCGACCCGTCGACTATCGACATCAACTCGGAGCGTGCTCGGTACTGGATTTCGGTTGGCGCGCAGCCGTCTGAGGCTGTGCTCGCACAGCTGAAGATCACGGGTGATTGGCAGGCAGCCAAGGGACTCGAGGGTGAATCCACCCTGCGCACGCTCGAGGTTGTTGACAAGGAGAAGGCCCGCGAAGAAGCCGTTCAGGCTGTTCAGGACGACGCCGAAAAGCGTCGTGCTGACAAGGCCAAGGCTCGCGAGGAAGCTGAAGCAGCCGAAAAGGCTGAAGCAGAGGCCGCAGCTGCTGAACAAGCAGAAGAAGATGCACCTGCTGAGGAAGCCCCGGCTGAGGAAGCAGAGGAAGCCTAATGCTTGCTGAAGCCTTGGAACATCTCGTTCGCGGAATCGTGGACAACCCAGACGACGTCGAAGTCTCGTCGCGCAATAATCGCCGCGGCGAACTGCTCGAGGTCAGGGTTAATCCCGAGGATCTCGGGCGCGTGATCGGTCGTAATGGCCGTACGGCCAAGGCACTGCGCTCGGTTATTAGCGCTCTTGCTACGCAGGGCTCGGTACGCGTCGACGTGATCGAAACCGATCGATAGTCAAAACATCTGAAGGACCCGCCAGTTGGCGGGTCCTTTGCTTTGCGGGCACAATACTTTTAGGTTCTGGACTCATTGGTTCTGGGATGGGAGATTCAACGTGCAGTTAACCGTGGCAATCATTGGCAGAGCGCAGGGGATCAAGGGCGAGGTCAGGCTCGATCTTCGCACCGATGCGCCCGAAACGCGCCTTGCACCGGGCGCGATGCTCGAAACGGATCCGGCAGAAATGGGTCCGCTAACCGTTGCCGCACGCCGCGAATACAAGGGCAATACCTACGTGCGCTTTGAGGAATACGCGGATCGCACCGCAGCCGAGTCGCTGCGCGGGATACGGCTCGTCATCGAGTCTGACGAGGACGAGGGCGAGCCAGACGCCTGGTTCCCGCACGAGCTTCGCGGCCTCGAGGCGCTTGACCCAGATGGCTACGAGCTCGGAATTGTTGTTGGCTTGGAGTACCTGCCCGGCCACGACCTTCTGCTCATCCGTGAACAGGACGGAGCGCTGGCCCGCGTGCCGTTCGTCAAGGAGATCGTGACCGAGGTGGATCTCGAGGATAACTGCGTGGTCATCGATGCGCCTCCTGGCCTGTTTTCCTCCGAAGACCTCGTGATCTCGGAGGAAACCGGTGAGATCAAGGAGCGCGAGTAATGCGCTTCGACATCGTGACGGTGTTTCCCGAGTTCTTCTCCTCCCTCGATCTGTCGCTGGTGGGGAAGGCGCGCGAGCGCGGCCTGATCGCCGTTCAAACACACGATTTGCGCGACTGGACCACCGACGTCCACCGAACTGTCGACGATTCTCCGTTTGGCGGCGGCGCCGGCATGGTCATGAAGCCTGACGTCTGGGCAGAGGCGATCGACGACGTCGTTGGCGCAGCTCACGGCGAGACCCCCGGAACGAACGAGGTTCCGGCGCGCACTGTCCTCGCAATCCCGACCCCCTCGGGAGCGCCGCTGACGCAGGGCGACTGCTGGGATCTGGCCGAGGCCGATCACGTCATCATCGCGTGCGGGCGTTACGAGGGAATTGATGCCCGGGTGGCCGATTACTATCGCGGCTCGGGCATGGAGGTTTTTGAGTATTCCCTGGGTGACTACGTGCTCAACGGGGGCGAGGTGGCCGCGATTGCGCTGGTTGAAGCCGTGGCGCGCCTCGTGCCCGGCATGGTCGGCAATCCCGAGTCTTTACGCGAAGAATCGCATGGCGAGCACGGGCTGCTCGAGTATCCCGTCTATACCCGCCCGACCACGTTCCGTGGTCATGACGTGCCGGCGGTGCTGACGTCCGGGGATCACGGCAAGGTGGCGCGCTGGCGCCGGGACCGCGCGCTCGAGCGCACCGACGCTCGCCGTCCAGACATGCTTGCCGCCCTCACGCCGGATCAGCTCGATAAGAAAGATCGGGCCAAGCTCGCCGAGCTCGGCTGGGTTGTGGGGGAGGACGGGCCGCTCGCCGTCGTGGTCGACGAGGCACAGCCAGCCGAAGCGGAGGCGGTCTCGCAGCTCGCAGGCCGTCTCTTCCCGCACGCCTGCCCACCGGACATGAAGCCGGAGGACGTAGCAGACTTCGTAGCGAAGAATCTGTCCGAGCGCGACTTCGCGCAATACATCGCGGACCCCAATCACCTTGTGCTCGTTGCGCGAGTGGACGGGCAGATCGCGGGATATTCGCTCGCGATCATCCCCGAGGCCGGGCAGGTGCACGAGGGCGCACCCGCCGCGGCACTCGCCGACGGAGCCGACGAGCCTCTGCTCGTCTACCTGTCGAAGATGTATATCGAACCGCAGTGGCGCGGAAAGGGGCTGTTCGACATCCTCATTCGCGACACGCTCGAAGCGATCACTGCGGCGGTCGACGCGCCGGAGATCTTCGTGTGGCTCGGGACCAACATCGGAAACAAGCGGGCAATTCGCGCCTACAAGCGCGCGGGCTTCGAGATCGTTGGAGAGCGGGAATTCTTCGTGGGTGAGCAGGTCAACAAAGACCTGACTTTAGCGATCCGCGCGAATATGCCACAATGATACAGCTTGCATTTTTGGGGAACCGGATCCGCCGCAGGGGATTGGTCCCGGCAGCAAGGAATTTAAGACGGACGGGCACTGCCCGGAAAGCACTCTGACCTGCGTGCAGGGTGAAAGAGAAGAGACATGAACATTCTCGACAAGATTAATGAAGCGTCCCTCAAGGAGCGCCCGGACTTCCGCGCCGGTGACACGGTTAAGGTCAACGTGAACGTCGTTGAAGGTAACCGCAGCCGTATTCAGGTGTTCCAGGGTGTCGTGGTCGACCGCAAGGGTGGCCAGGGCGTCAACGCAACGTTTACCGTTCGCAAGTCCTCGTTCGGTGTGGGCGTGGAGCGTAAGTTCCCGCTGCACTCGCCCAACGTTGACTCCATTGAGGTTGTGAGCCGTGGTCGCGTTCGCCGCGCCAAGCTCTACTACCTGCGCGATCGTCACGGCAAGGCCGCGAAGATCCGCGAAAAGCGCTAAGACTAAGAGTCTTTACCGAGAAGCGCCCGGGCCGGGCGCTTCTTTTTTGCCCGCGCCAGCGCCCGAAAATGTGACACACACGAGACGTCGGGGCACGGCGCTCGGGCGTGCCGTAGGCTAGAGTTTCTAATTGCGGGAGGTGCGATGGATCGGCACGAAGACGAAGACCAGCAGATGCCGCCGTCGTACCCACCGGAAAATCCCCGCGAGCACAGCGCCGCGGCCCATGAGGAGCACGAGGCGCGTCAGCAAGCAGAGGACGAGAAATCGACGTCCTCGAAATTCGGTGCGCTCGCGCTGGAATTCGTCACGATCATTGCCGTTGCGCTCCTCATTTCCGTCATTATCAAGACGTTCATTGCGCAGGCGTTTGCGATTCCGTCCGAATCGATGGAAGACACCCTCATTCCAGGCGACCGCATTTTGGTCAACAAGCTTGCCGATGACGAGGACGATCTCAACCGCGGCGACCTCGTGGTGTTCGTCGACCCGGGCAACTGGCTCGACGACGAACCTGAGGAGAATCGCTCCGGCTGGCAGCAGGTCCTGATCGACGTCGGCGAAGCGATCGGCCTTGTTCCGCAAAACGTTGGCGACCACCTCGTCAAGCGCATCATCGGCATGCCGGGTGATCACGTCGTGTGCTGCAACGAGGAAGGTCTGATCACCGTCAATGGCGAACCGATTCGGGAAACTTACCTCAAACCGGGCGTCACGGCCTCGGCTTCGGCCTTCGATGTGACGGTTCCCGAGGGCCACGTGTGGCTCCTGGGTGATAACCGCAGCCTGTCGAAGGACGCTCGTTTCCACCATCAGGCCACGGGATTCGGCTTCGTGCCGATGTCGAATATCGAGGGACGCGCGTGGCTGACGGTCTATCCTCTTGACCGCTTCGGCACGATCCCGTCTGCCTCTCACATCTTCGAGAACGTCCCCGATCCGAGCCCGTAATCAAGCATCGCCCTGCGAATGATCGAACCAGACCGCACGCTTGAACGCGAACTTCTTGCCTCCCTCAACGAACATTCTGAGGGACCGGTGTACCTGGCCGGCGTCGACGAGGTGGGCAGGGGAGCGCTGGCAGGGCCGGCCTCCGTTGGCATCGCGCTGGTTTCACTGACGACGGCGGACGAGTTCCCCGCCGGCCTGCGCGATTCAAAACTGATGAGCCCGCTCGCGCGCACGAACGCCGTGGCCGCGGTTTCGCAGTGGGTAGATGCCGCAGCGGTGGGACACGCCGGGCCCGCTGCAGTCAACGAATGGGGCGTCATCGGCGCTCTGCGAATCGCGGCGGCCAATGCGCTCGCCTCGCTCGAGGGGTACACCATTGGCGGCGTGTTGCTCGATGGCGTGCACGACTGGTGGACCACCGACGGACTCCCGATCGGGCCCCAGCTTCCGCCGTATCCCGTGCGAACCGAGGTCAAGGGCGATGCCAAGTGTGCCGTCGTCGCCGCAGCATCGGTGCTGGCGAAGGTTGCACGCGACGAGCTGATGATCGAACTTGCCAAGGACTATCCGGGTTACGATTGGGAACGGAACAAGGGGTACTCCTCGGCCTCGCACATCGAGGGGCTGCGGACCTTGGGAACAAGTGCGCAACATCGCACGTCATGGAAGTTACCGGGCATAGAACAGGGGCTCACGTGAGCGAACTAGACGAATACGAATCCGAATCAGAACTCGCGCTCTACCGCGAGTATCGCGACGTCGCGAGCCTGTTCCGTTTCGTCGTCGAGACCGAGCGCCGGTTCTATCTCGCCAACGACGTCGATGTGAAAGTTCGCGCGTCAGCCGCCGGTGACGTCTTTTTCGAAGTCACGCTCACCGATGCGTGGGTGTGGGATATCTTCCGCTCCTCGCGCTTCATCCGAGGGGCGCGCATCGTGACGTTTAAGGACGTGAACGTCGAGGAGCTGAACAAGCCTGACATCACGCGCGAGCTCGACTTCGAGTAGCGGGCTGGGCCTTCGGCGCTGTGTTACTTGAGCTGCGGCGCGCGAGCTGCGGCGCGTGGGCGGCAGCGGACTTTTCTCCACAGCCGATGAAACGTCGGATATTGGGCGGAGCGGGAGGATAACTATTCGCGCGAGCCTCCAGTTTTGATGCAATCGCTGCATGACACATATGCAGCAGATGACGAAGAATGAACTTGGCTCGTGGGGTGAGACCCTCGCGGCAACACATCTTAAAGAGGCCGGCTGGACGATCCTTGACAGGAATTGGCGAACCCGCGGCGGGGAACTCGACATCGTCGGGTTTGACCCCTCACGAAATTCCATCGTGGCCGTCGAGGTTAAAACTCGCCGAACGCGGTTTGCCGGCTCGCCGCAGGAGTCGGTCACGTACGCGAAGGTTCAGCGGTTGCGCGGGCTATTGCTTAGTTGGCTCGTGCAACGTGGCAGTTTCGCGGCGGCGATCACCGTGGATGTCATCGGCATTGACGTCGATAGTACGGGCCTGCATTCGATCAGCCACGTGAAGGACGTGCTCGCATGAGCGCGCCGGCTATTGCAGGAACGGTTGGCCGGGCACACACTCTCAGCCTGCTCGGGCTGTCCGCCGTTCCCATCGTCGTCGAGGCCGTTCAGCTCAACGGATTGCCAGGCTTTACGATCGTGGGCCTGCCAGACGCGGCCGTTAACGAGGCGAGGGAACGACTCCGGGCGGGCTTCCACGCCATATCGGTGCCGTGGCCGAACCGCAGGTTGACCGTCAATCTCTCGCCGGCCGACGTGCTGAAGACGGGCACGGGATTCGATCTGGCGATTGCCGTGGCGATTCTCGGCTCGATGGGATTCGGGTTGCCCGCGGAGGCGGTTGTCATGGGCGAACTCGGGTTGGACGGATCGGTACGGGCCGTGCGCGGCGTGCTGCCTGCGCTCGTGGCCGCGCAGGAACAGGGGATTCGCACTGCGATCGTGCCGCAGGCCAACGAGGCCGAAGCCGAGCTTGTTGAGGGTCTGAACGTCGTATCGGTTCAGCATCTTGGCCAGGTGGCTCAGATGTGCGGGGCGGAGTGTTCCTACCGGCTGAGCGCGCAGGAGTCTCGAGACTCTCGCGAGGACGCGGCGAGTGAACCCGTTGATCTCGCGGACGTGTACGGGCAGGATGAGGCGATCGCCGCGCTCGAAATTGCGGCTGCTGGCGGCCATCACATGCTCATGGTGGGCTCGCCTGGAATTGGCAAGTCCATGCTTGCCCAGCGATTGCCGGGAATCTTGCCGGAGCTGACTCGCGCGACGGCCTTGGAGGTGGCGGCGATTTCCTCGCTGGTCGGCAAACGCTTTTCGGCGTTGCCGACCCGGCCGCCGCTGTCTGCGCCTCACCACACCGCATCCCCGGCCGCGATGGTGGGCGGCGGTACGGGTATTCCGCGCCCCGGCGCGATAACACTCGCACATCGGGGAGTGCTGTTTTGCGATGAGTTCCCAGAGTTCGCCGCGCGGGTGATTCAGTCGCTGCGCCAGCCGATGGAAAACGGTTACATCGATATTGCTCGAGCGAAGGCTAACGTTCGGTTCCCTGCCAGATTCCAGTTGATTGCTGCGGCGAATCCGTGCCGATGCGGCAAGATCCTAGATGCGCCGTCCGCCTGCACGTGCACCTCGCGCGATAACCGCCTCTATCAGGCATCGCTCGGTGGACCGGTGCGCGACCGCATCGATATTCAATGCGTTTTGCGTCGCCCATCGAAAGCGGACTTGCGGCGCGGCTCGATCACCACGAGCAATGAGGTGCACCAGCGCGTGAGCCAGGCGCGCGAGCGGCAGATTCGGCGCCTCGCGGGGACGGGAGCCGACCACAACGCGGCGGTTCCGGGCACGTGGTTGCGTGCGAATACCGCGCTGTCGGCCACGGCGACGAACGTGTTCGAGAATGCGATTTCCCGCGGGGACCTCACACTTCGCGGGTTCGACCGAGTACTCAGGCTTGCCTGGTCCGTGGCAGATCTGGCGGGTCACGACTCGCCGTCGGACGACGACATCGCGCTTGCCTACGCGCTGCGTGGAGGGGGAGAACGATGAACGAACGTCTTGCTCGCATCGAATGGTCGCGAATCTCCGAAGGCGCGGACGTCCTGGCGCATCAGCTAATTGAGCGGCTCGGCGCGGCCAATGCGCTCGAGTCCGTGCGGTCAGGGGCCGATCTCACTCCGGCAGAACGCAAGGCGGCCGCGCGTTGGCTCCACCGCTTGGTGCACAACGATCCGTTCAACATGAGGGCTCTCGATGCGCTCGGCATGAGCGTGCTGATTCCGGGTGATCAGGCGTGGCCCGATCAGCTCAATGATTTGGGTCCGGAGGCCCCGCCGGTGCTGTGGGTCAAGGGGAACCCGGGCGCACTCACGGCACGCCAATCCGTTGCCATCGTCGGATCGCGCGCCGCCTCCGCAGCAGGGATCGGCATCGCCCGCGATTTCGCGTGCGACATCTCCGAGGTGGCAACCGTCGTCTCCGGCGGAGCGTTCGGCATCGACGCCGCCGCACACAGCGGCGCGATTCTCGCGCAGGAGCCGACGATCATCGTAAGCGCAGGGGGAGCCGACCGCATCTATCCGCGTGCCCACGAGAACCTGTTCCGACAGGTGCTCGACGGCGGCGGGGCCGTGGTCTCCGAGTCTCCACTTGGCGCGGCGCCCCAGCGCTATCGATTCCTCGCCAGAAACCGCATCATCGCCGCCCTCGGGCAGGCCACGCTCGTGGTTGAGGCCCCCTCGCGATCGGGCGCGCTGTCCACAGCTCGTCACGCGATGAAGATTGGGCGCGAGGTTGGTGCTGTGCCCGGGCCGATCGACGCCGTCCACTCCCGCGGGTGCATCGACCTCCTGCGCAACGGTGCAACTGCTATTGCAAGCGTGGACCACCTGCGTGAACTCATCGGACCGATGCACGTCCAAGAGCCGCTCGAACCGGACTTCTTTTCGTTCGGCGCTGCCGACGATTTTGATCCCCGGACTGCTCGAACTCTCGATGCCGTGCCGGTTCGCAAGGGCGCCGACGTGGCCTCGATTGCCAGCGTGGCAGGGCTGTCGGTCACGGAGACACTCGCAGCTCTTGGCCGGCTCGTGCTGAGCGGCCTCGTCGACGAGCGATCGGGTCGGTGGATACGAACAAAGTCCGGCGTCGGAGGACACACGCAGATGTCGTGAGCGCATCGGCGCGTCGAAGATCGGCCGCGCGGCCCGGATCGCATTAGGGTACAAGCATGGGCGTTGACCAGATCCTCTCCGACTACGAGCGCGAGCTCGCGGTCCGGCGAGGGCTATCCGATCACACCGTCACTGCCTACGTCACCGAGGCACGGTCGCTCGTGGACTTCCTAGGGAGGTTCTCCGACGACGTCGCAGGCTCCTTGGAGTACCTCGACTTGGCAGATCTACGGTCCTGGCTGGCGTCGCACGAGGGGCACTCCCGGGCATCCATGGCACGCCATTCGGCAGCGATCCGAAGCTTCACGTCCTGGCTTCACAAGAACGGATACACCGAGACCGACGCGGGCCGACGCCTGAAGTCACCGCGCGCCGATAACGAGCTTCCCACGGTCCTCACCCAATCGCAGGCAAAGACGTTGCTCGATACTGCCGAGGAACGTGCTCGCCAGGAGGGCGGCATCGCTGTGCGCGACTGGGCGATGCTCGAGATCCTCTACGCCTCTGGTATTCGTGTGAGCGAACTCGTGGGGCTGGACATCACGAGCCTTCGCCCGGATGCCACGCTGCGAGTGCTTGGAAAAGGAAACAAGGAACGCATCGTGCCCTACGGCCGCCCAGCCCGCGAGGCCATCATGCAATGGTTGACGGTTCGCCAAGAATTCGTCAAGGACGATAAGGATGCGGTCTTCCTTGGAGAAGCCGGCAAACGCATCGATCCGCGCATGGTTCGTACGGTGCTCGATCGCATGACCGCGCTCGCGGGCGTGCCCAGCGTCGGCCCCCACGCCCTGCGTCACTCGGCCGCCACCCATCTCCTGGACGGCGGCTCAGACCTGCGCAGCGTTCAGGAGGTTCTTGGCCACTCATCACTGGGAACCACCCAGCGCTACACGCACGTCAGTGCCGAGCGCTTGCGGGCGGCCTTCGGTCAAGCGCACCCGCGAGCCTGATTCCCGTCGCATGCCCCGGATTGCTCACTCGTACAGCCGGATCGGTGCCGTCGTCAGCAGCGACAGCGGATCGAGGTAGTCATCGGATCCGCGCTTGGCACCCCAGTGCAGACACGAAAACGGGCTGCAGTGCGTGCCATCCACGTGCCCGATGACGGCGCCCTGCCGAACACTATCGCCACGGCTGACCGCCGGCACGATCGGCTCATACGTGGTTCGAATACCATCGGCGTGCTCGATCGAGACCACATCCCGGTCGTTGAGCTGGCCGGAATAGATCACCGTGCCATCGGCTGCGGCATACACGGGTTGCCCCGCTGCCAGCGCTAGATCAACGCCCCGATGCCCGGCATTCCAATTGGCTGGTCCCACCGAAAACTCGCGCAGGATGGGCACCTCCGCGCCTGAGGGCCAGTCGTAGTCAACGCCCGTCTGGCGCCCACCGGCAGGATTGTGCACGCTGACCGTCACGTCCTGCCGCGGGGCTAACGCGGGGTGAGACTCGGAAAGGGGAGCGGCCATGATCCCCGCGCTCCCGAAGGCCAAAAATGTCATCGCAAGAGTCCGTTTCTTCATGTCTCCACGGTGCCACGAAAGGCGGTATCGATGCCGCGCGATCGGCGTCGTTTGTGGGAAAAGTGCGCGTGAAGGAAACTGTGGAGAACTACTTCGTTAAGCCGCGCCGACTCCTGCGCTTATCGCGCTTGGCTCGCTGGCTGCGCGTCTGCTTGACGTTCGTGCGCAGCCGGCGCCCGCGCTCCTTGAACTGGCGGGTGGGGGTCTCGAGGATGTTGACGGGCTCGAGCGGGAGAACCCACGAGTACTTTTGCGCCGCGAGGCCGAACACCAGGCACACGAGGATCGCCAGGCCCATGCCTTGCTCATACAGGCCCTCGCGCTGGAAGAGAACCATGATGCCCGAGGCCAGGATGGAGAACGTGGCGTAGACCGGGTTCGCGCCGAAGATTGCGGGGCGCCGCCCGATGACGACGTCGCGAAGAACGCCGCCCGCCGTCGCGGTGATCACGCCGAGGAACATGGACGGGATCGGAGCCAGCCCGGCCGCGAGCCCCTTCGAGGCGCCGGTAGCCGACCAGCAGCCGAGTGCCAGCACGTCGGCGAGGAGGAGCCCGCGTTTGGCCCACGGGCCGTCCATCGGAATAAGGTAGGCGAAGAGCGACGCGCCGATCGCGCCGGACAGGTACCACGGATCGGTGAGCGCAACGGGGAAACCGATGCCCAGCAGGCTGTCGCGGATCATGCCGCCGCCCAGGGCCGTCAAGATGCCCAGCACGAGATACCCGATGATGTCGTAATTGAGCGCGCGAGCGAAACTTGCGCCGATCACGCCGTAGGCAATCACGCCTGCCACATCAACAACACGAAAGAGAACGTCAGGCTCCACCCAAACCCCCTGCGATTAAAGGACCGAGATCATCCTACGGTCAACACGAAAATTGACACTCATTGACAGCCGTAAAACGGCGTCAATGTAGGCAAGACCACCCATTCTCGCCGGTTTCTATCTTGGCCGGGCTACGGGCGCTGGGATAAACTAGCAAGGCTGTGATTTTTCGCAGACTACGCGTGCTCGTTCGCCGCAAGGTCTCCGGCGCATCGGTCCTAAGGTTGCGCTGGATGGGGCACTAGGGCTGGCCGCACCGCGCGCCCAGCAAAAACCGAGAATAGGCACAGGCAAACTGTGCCGTGAGAAAGGACGACCATGGCAGTCGTTACCATGCGCCAGTTGCTTGAAGCTGGCGTCCACTTCGGGCACCAGACCCGCCGCTGGAACCCCAAGATGAAGCGCTACATCCTCAACGATCGTAACGGCATTTACATCATCGACCTCCGCAAGACGATCGACGACATCAACCGTACGTACGACTTCGTCAAGGAGACTGTCGCACACGGTGGAAACATTCTTTTCGTTGGCACCAAGCGCCAGGCTCAGCGTCCGATTCGCGAGCAGGCCGAGCGCGTGGGCATGCCCTACGTCAACGAGCGTTGGCTCGGCGGCATGCTGACCAACTTCCAGACGGTGAACTCGCGTATCCAGCGCCTGAAGGAGCTTGAGCTCGTCGATTTCGACGACGTCGCTGGCTCCGGCCTCACCAAGAAGGAACTCCTCATGATGAGCCGTGAGAAGGACAAGCTTGAGCGCACGCTCGGCGGCATCCGCGATATGGGCAAGACCCCCTCGGCCATCTGGGTTGTTGACACCAACAAGGAGCACCTCGCAGTTGCCGAGGCAGCCAAGCTCAACATCCCCGTCATCGCGATTCTCGATACGAACTGCGATCCCGACGACGTCGACTACGGCATCCCCGGAAACGACGACGCCATCCGCTCGATCGACATCCTGACCCGCGTCGTCGCCGACGCAATCGCCGAAGGCCTCGTTGCCCGCGGCGGTGGCGGAACTGACTCCGAAGACCCCATGCCTGAGTGGGAGCGCGAGATTCTCGCAGGCGAAGAGGGCGAGGAGAAGGCTGAGGAGCCGAAGGCGGACGAGGCTGAGGCGACCGAGGCTCCGGCTGAAGAGGCTCCCGCCGAGGAAGCCGCTGCTGAAGAGCCGGCCGCTGAGGAAGCATCCGCCGACGAGGCTGAGGGAACCGAAGAGAAGACCGAAGAAGACAACGCCTAAATCCTGGAGGATTGAGAATTCATGGCAAACTACACTGCTGCAGACGTCAAGGCGCTGCGTGACAAGACCGGTGCCGGCATGATGGACGTGAAGAACGCTCTCGTCGAGGCTGAAGGCGACACGGCGAAGGCTGAAGAGATCCTTCGTCTCAAGGGCTTGAAGGTTGCGGCCAAGCGCGGCGACCGCACGGCTTCCAACGGCCTTGTGCTCTCGCACATTGGCGACGCCGACGCCGGCCAGTTCGGCCTGATCGTTGAGGTCAACGCCGAGACCGACTTCGTTGCGAAGAACGAGAAGTTCATCGCGTTCGCCGAGGGCATCCTCGAGGCGGCTGTCAACGCTGGTGCAAAGACGAACGAGGAAGTCCTCGCCGCCAAGCACGAGGATGGCACCGTTGCGGACGCCATCAACAACTTCACCGGAATCATCGGTGAGAAGCTGGGTGTTGGCGCTGTCGAGTACATCGAGGGTGAGAACGTCGAGGCTTACATGCACAAGACGTCGACGGATCTGCCCCCGCAGGTCGCCGTCCTCGTAGCAACCGACGCCGCTGGCGCGGAGATCGCACACGACGTCGCCGTTCACATCGCCGCTCTGGCCCCGCAGTACCTCACCGCGGATGACATCCCGGAAGAGGTCATGGAAAACGAGCGTCGTATCGCCACCGAGCTGACCATCTCGGAGGGCAAGCCCGAGAAGGCTGTGCCGAAGATTGTGGAAGGCCGTCTCCAGGGCTTCTTCAAGCAGGTCACGCTCATGGATCAGGGCTACGCCCGCGATCCGAAGCAGTCCGTCCGCCAGGTCGTGGACGCTGCAGGCGCAAAGATCACTGACTTTAAGCGCGTTCGCGTTGGTCAGGAAGGCTAAGTCCTAACCGACTCTGTGGGGTGCGATATTCTCGCACCCCACAGTCCTTTTATGTGCGGAACTCACCGCCCCGGGTACGTGCCGATCTCACCTATCGGGTTAGCCATGAGATGAAAAGCGGTGGGGCGCACTGAATTTTCCCTATTGTTCGCGCAACAATAGGTCGTCTGGAACTGAAGCATTGGAGTTCACATGAGCATTGTTGTGGCATATAAGTATGCGCCCAATCCTCAAGACGCCGCGGTTAAGGCCGATGGCAGCATTGATTGGTCGCGTGCAAAGGCCGCCGTTTCCGAATCTGATCCGGTGGCGATTGAGCTTGGTAGCCGCGTGGCGAAAGCCCAAGACGTCGAACTCGTTGGTATTTCCGTTGGCATGAAGGTTGCTGGCTCTGCGATGGCTACGAAGAACGCGATGTCGCGCGGATTCGACCGCGGGCTGCTCGTTGCCGACGACGCCACCGCCGAGTGGTCCTCCACCCAGGTCGGCTCGGTGCTCGCAGACCTCGTGAAGAAGGTCGGCGACGTCTCGCTCGTCCTCACGGCCGATTCGTCCGTCGACGACGCAGCAGGCATGATGCCCGCGCTCATCGCCGGCTATCTCGGATGGCCCGCCGTCCTTGACGTGACGGACATCGAGGCCACCGACTCTGGCTATACCCTGACGCAGCGCGTGAGCGGCGGAACTCGCACTCTGGCGGTGCCGGGCCCCGTCGTCGTCGCTACAACTTCGGATGCTACGTCGCCGGCCGTGCCCTCAATGAAGGACATTTTGGCGGCCGGCAAGAAGCCGGTGGAGATGCTGAGCGCCGACGACGTCGAGCCGGCTGAGGCCGCGCTCAAGGTTGCGAGCACGGAGCGGCCGGAGGCGCGCGAGCGCAAGGGCAAGATGTTCTCGACGGCGGACGAGCTCGTGGCCGCGCTACGTGAGGATGGGGTGCTGTAATGACCACATGGATCGTGACAACCGAAGCTGAAGTATCCGCCGCCATCGAGATGGCGGTGGGAGAGACCGTCGGCGTGATCGTCGGCGACGCGCAGATCGGCGGCGTCGACCGCGCTGTGCGTATCGAGACCGGGGGCGCTCCGGCCGAAGCCATGGTTCCCGCCGTCCTCGAGGCCGTGCAGGCCAAGCCCGGCGACGCCATTCTCGTGGTGAACAACGCCGCGGGGCGCGTGCTCGCGGGCGCGCTGTCGGCGGCGAAGAACGCGCCGGTTCTGCGCGGATTGCGCGAGCTGGGCGACGCCGCGGCAGTGCTGGGGCGCTACGGCGGCATCACTCATGAGCACGTCGAATTCGACGACGTCGTGGTGGGACTCGTCTCCAGCGGCGAGGCCGTCGAGCTCTCCGTGGAGGCAGAGACAGTTAGCGGTAGCGCGTACGACATCACCGTGACGAGCGAGGACATCGGCGTGGGCGCGCAGGCCAACCTGCCGGCCGCCACCCGAATCGTTGGCGTGGGACGTGGCTTCATGAACGAAGAGGATCTCGAGCTCGCCCGCGATCTCGCGAAGGCTATCGGGGGAGAGGTCGGTTGTACGAGGCCACTCGTCGAGGGCCATGGCTGGATGGATCGCGATTCCTACCTTGGCGTTTCCGGCTATACCGTTGCGCCCGAGGTGTATATCCCGGTCGGTATTTCCGGGCAGATCCACCACACCGCTGGCATCGACGAATCCGAGACCATCGTGGTGATCAACAACGACGAGACCGCCACCATCTTCGACTTCGCGGACTACGCCATCGTCGGCAACCTCTACGAGGTCCTGCCCAAGATGGTGGAGGCGCTCAAGAAGTAGCCGCCCGGGTGCCCGCGGCTGACCAGGTACGCGCCTGTCTGCCCCCGGCACTCATTCGCAAACGGTGCAGGAAATGGTCAAGTGGGGCAGGAAGTTCCTGCCCGGTTTGGTGGAAACTTGCCCCACTTAGCTGGGGGCTCGTGTGCGCGGAGACGCCGGGAGCGCGAGTGGTGCGCGGAGACGCTGGGGGCTCGTGTGCACGAGGCTGCCCTGGCCAGCGCCTGCCTGCGAATGCTCTGGAAAAACGATTGATATAGGGTTGCCTGCATAGGAAAGGACGTCCATGGAATATGATTTCGACGTAATTGTCGTCGGCGCAGGCGTTGCAGGCACGGTTGCGGCAACCCAGCTGGCGCGCAAAGGCCACGAAGTTCTCCTCATCGAACGTGGCGTTGAACCTGGATCGAAGAATCTCTCTGGCGGCGTCTTCTACTGCCGCGTGATGGAGCAGGTCTTCCCGGATTTCATCACCGAAGCACCCGTGGAACGCGTCATCACCCGCCACACCCTGAGCTTCCTCAACAAAGACAATTCCGTGAACATCGACTACTGGGATCCACGCCTTGGCGAGCCCGCCAACGCGGTGTCAGTCCTACGAGCTCACCTCGATCCGTGGCTCGCCCAGCAGGCGGAGGAAGCCGGCGTCTCAATCATTCCCGGCATCAAGGTCGATCGCCTCCTGCGCGAGGGCACCCACTTCACCGGCATCGAAGCTGGCGGGGAGCAGATGCGCGCAAAGGTGACGATCGTGGCCGAAGGCATTAACTCCTTCCTTGCCCAAGAAGCCGGGGTCCGCCACAAGTTTGAACCTAAGCACCTGGGCCTGGGCGTGAAGTCGGTGATCAGGATTGGGGAAGAGGCGGTCAAGGAGCGCTTCAACCTCACAGGTAATGAGGGCGCCGCATACGCGATCGTGGGCGATGCCACGATGGGCGTGCCGGGCGGCGGATTCCTGTACACGAACAAGGACACGGTCTCGATCGGCGTCGTTCTCATGCTTGAAGAGCTGACCAAATCGGGGCTCGCGTCGTCGGACGTCCACGACCACCTCATCTCCCACCCGTACCTCGCGCCCTTCCTCAAGGACGGCGAGCTCCTCGAGTACGGCTGCCACCTGGTAGCCGAAGGCGGGGAGGTCATGCAGGAGAACATCGTCCACGACGGCATGGTGCTTATCGGCGACGCCGCTGGGTTCACTCTCAACACGGGACTCACGGTGCGTGGCATGGACTTGGCGGCGGGGTCGGCGATGTCGGCTGCTCGCGCCGTCGACGAGGCGCTCGGCAAGGGCGATTACTCGCGGATCCAGCTCAACCGCTACGTCGAGGATTACCAGTCGACCTACGTCGGCAAGGACATGCACACGTACCGGCACGCTCCGGAGTTCCTCGCGAATAATTCGATCCTATTCACCGAGGTTGGCCCGCTGTTGGCAGACGTGTTCCACCGCGTCTACGACCACGACCTCACGCCGCGCAAGCACCTCGCCGCCGTGGCCAAGGACGCGTTCGCCGCGTCCGGCATCAAGATTCGCGAACTGGTTCGTGCCGGAGTCGGCGCGATTCGGGCGCTCTAGGAGGACATCATGACGTTTGAACCAGGGTCCATCAACGAACGCCTCGCCAAGAACGTGTTCCACACCGGCGACCGCCCGCATATCTCCATCAATCAGGAACTCGCGAAAGCCACCGGCACGGGCAAGCGCATCGTTGCAATTTGCCCCGCCCACGTCTACCGCGAAGAACACGACGGCACGATCTCAATCGAGACGGCCGCGTGCCTCGAGTGCGGCACGTGCCTGGCCGTCGCCGATCCGGGGGTGCTCCACTGGGAGTACCCCGAGGGTGGCACGGGCATCGAGTTCCGCGAGGGCTGAGTTTCTTCCCGACGTCGGGGCCCGAGTTTTTCCCGACGCCGGGGACTACTTTGCGAGCTCGCCGTGGCGCTCCTTGTATCCGTCTCGCCAGAAGGCGATCGAGATGACGAGCGCGAGGACGATGAAGAAGATGACGGCGACATAGGCCAGGATGATGCCGATGTACCAGCCGTCGTCGCCGGCATAGAGCCGCTGGCCGAGGAAGAAGATCGCGGTAATGATGGCGTTGCCGATGGCCGTCGCAATGCGCTGACCGGTCTGCATGACGCCACCGGCGGTGCCTCCAGCGGTGGCCGGCACGTCCAGCATCGACTGGGTCTGGTTGGCCGCGCCCATCGCGCCTTGGCCAAAGCCGAGCACGGTCAGCGGAATCATGAGCCACCAGAACGAGATGCCGTATTCGACACCCCAGATGACGGCGACGGATCCCAGCACGCCGACGAGCATGAGGATAAGAGCCATCACCTGCACGCCGCGCCCGTGTTCAACAGCGCGCTTGCCGGACCACATGGCGGCGTAGCCGGAGATCAGCGCGTTGGGCAGAGAGACGAGGCCGACTTGGAGTGCGGTGGCGTCGAGCCCGCGTTGCAGGAAGAGTGCGAGGACGACGAAGATCGACGTCATTCCGAGGAACTGCACGGCAGAGATTGCCGCGGCGTACGAAAAGGTCTTGATCTTGAACAGGTCGAGGTCGACCATCGGTTCGCGGCCGCGGTTCTTGTAGCGGCGCTCCCACACCAGCCACAGGCCAAAGAGCAGCACGCCAGCGGGGAAGAGCGCCCACACCCACGTCTCGCCGGTGGACATGAAGGGCAGCATGACGCCGAGCACGGCGAGAACAAGCATGAGCATGCCGAGCGGATCGAGGTCGATGCGAGCGCGCTTCTTGTACGGCGCGCCCTTGGCCTTCTTCGCCTCGATGTATTCGCTGCGCGCCTTGTCCTTATTCGGCCCGACGTGGCGCCGCTCCTTGCCGAACGGGAGCCAAATGATGGCCAGGATGAGCCCGATGATTCCGATGGGGAAGTTGATGATGAACGACCAGCGCCATCCCGTCTCGCCGCCGAGGATGCCGATGAGCGCGCCGGACATCAGCGGTCCTACGGCAACCGACATGGACACCACGAGCCCGAACAGTGCGAACGCTCGCGCCCTCGCCTGGCCGGTGTAGTACTGCTGAATCAGGCCGGTGGTCTGCGGGGAGAGCACGCCCGCTCCGAAGCCCTGCAAGATGCGTAGCATGTTGAGGACGTTGGCGTCGTTAGCAAGACCAACGAGGAACGAGGCAAGCGTGAAGATCGCGAACCCGATGACGAACACTGATGATCGCCCGAAGATATCTCCTATGCGACCCGCGGGAACGAGCACGATGCCCACCGCGAGCGCGTAGCCCGACAGCACCCACTGGAGCTGCGAATCCGAGGCGGAGACGGCCTCGCCCATCGCGGACAGCACGTTGTTGACGGCCGAGATCTGCATGAGCGTCATCATGAGTGGCACGAGCAGAACGATGAGGAGTTTGTTGCGATCGTAAATGCGATCCGATCCCGCGATTCGAATATAGCGTGGGTTGTCGCCCGCCTGATTAGGCTGCGGGCCGGCTCCCGAGATGCTCATGTTGACCTCAATACTCTTATGCAATAAAAATGGCGCACGAGGCGCCATCACCACTCAAATCTTAGACCTTGCCCGCGCGGCCCGCAGTTACGTAGGCCACGGGACGACGGCGGTCGAGCGCGTGAGGTACGACGACGTCCCACGGAGCACGACGACGTCCCAGCACGGAGCACGACGACGTCCCGGCGCGTACGCCAACGCCGCCCCGTACGCCGTCGCCAATCCGCCTGACGGCGCCCCGCCCCGTAGACTGTGCACATGGACTCGGCACGAATTGATCAATGGCTGTGGGCGGTGCGTCAGGTCAAGACCCGCTCGGCGGCGACGGCCGCGTGTCGCGCTGGCCACGTGCGAATCAATGACGAGCCCGTCAAAGCCGCCACGAAGGTCAAGGTGGGGGATACGGTGCGCTACCGCGTCCAAGGCTGGGACCGTATCCTCAAGGTCAAGAAACTCATCGTGAAGCGCGTGGGAGCGCCGGTTGCCCGCGAATGCTATGAGGACCTCACGCCGGAGCGCCCGCGGGTCTACGTGCCCGTCATGCGCCGCGAGCAGGGCACCGGCCGGCCAACGAAGAAGGAGCGGCGCGAACTCGATCGCCTGTTTGGCAGAGATTCGAACTGGGGGCGGATGCGCTAAACTTGGGCAAGCACCACCGCGGGCGCCATCCAGCGCGCCAGCCAAGGTGCCAACCAGCCGAGGTGCCACCTACTCGAGGTGCTAACCAGCCGACCGGGTCCGGATCGAGGACCCCGCCAATTAGCCGATCAGAAAGGTCTTGTCATGACAGAACGTGTCAAGCGTCGTCGCGTCCTTCTCAAACTTTCCGGTGAGGTTTTTGGAGGAGGAAAGGTTGGCCTCGACACGGCGGTACTCACCCGTATCGCTGGCGAGATCAAGGCGGCTGCGGACGACGGCATCGAGATCGGCGTCGTTGTAGGCGGCGGAAACTTCTTCCGCGGAGCCGAACTCCAGGAAGCGGGCATGGATCGCGCGCGTGCCGATTACATGGGCATGCTCGGCACGGTTATTAACGCCGTGGCGCTTCAGGACTTCCTTGAGAGTGCGGGCATTCCCACCCGCGTGCAAAGCGCGATCAGCATGGCGCAGGTGGCGGAGTCGTACATCCCGCTGCGCGCGATCCGCCACTTTGAGAAGGGCCGCGTGGTCATCTTCGGCGCGGGCGCGGGCATGCCCTATTTCTCGACGGACACGGTGGCAGCCCAGCGAGCGCTCGAACTCGGGTGTGACGAGCTGCTGGTGGGCAAGAACGGGGTCGACGGCGTCTACGACGACGATCCGCGCGCGAACCCGGATGCGGTCAAGCTCGATCACATCACCTACGAGGAGGCTCTTCGCCAGGGCCTGCGCGTAGTTGATGCCGCAGCGTTCTCGCTGTGCCAAGATAATGGCATGACGATGCGCGTCTTTGGCATGGTGGAGCCCGGAAACGTCACTCGTGCCCTTCGCGGCGACGACATTGGAACATTGGTAACTACGAACTGAGGACACCATGATTGAAACAGCACTGCTTGAGGCAGACGACAAGATGGAAAGGTCCATCGGCGCGCTGCGTAACGAATTTTCAAAGATCCGCTCGGGTCGAGCAAACCCGGAACTCTTCACGTCGCTGCTCGTGGACTACTACGGGGCGCCGACGCCGCTCCAGCAGCTTGCGTCCGTGACGGTGCCCGAGGCACGCATGATCATCATTTCTCCCTACGACCGCTCGGCCATGAAGGACATCGAGCGTGCGATTCAGGAAGCTGATCTGGGCGTGAACCCCACCGACGACGGTCAGGTGCTTCGTATCAACCTGCCGGCTCTCACCGAGGAGCGCCGCAAGGAGTACGTCAAGCTCGCCCGGTCGAAGGCCGAGGATGCCCGCATTTCGATCCGCGGAATTCGCCGCAAGGCCAAGGAGGAGCTGGAGCGCATCAAGAAGGATGGCGACGCCGGTGAGGACGAGGTCGAGCGCGGAGAGAAGGAACTCGAAGCGGTCACCAAGCGTTTTACTGACCAGGTTGACGAACTTCTTGAGGGCAAAGAAACAGATCTCATGGAGATCTAGGAATGAGCGGTTCCGAACCAACACAAGCCGCGAGCATTCTCTCGCGGCTTGTGCCTCGTCCGCCACAGCCGCCTAAGGAGACGGTCTCGAGAGCCGGGCGAAATCTGTGGCTGGCGGTTCCCACGGCGCTGGTGCTCCTGGCGATCGTCGGGCTGACGTTATTCATTCGTATCGAGGCGTTCGTGGCGCTTGTGGTGCTCGCGCTTGGGATCGCCCTGTGGGAGATGGCGGGTGCGCTCATGGCCCGCCAATTCGCAATTCCGCTCATCCCGCTCCTTATCGGGCAATCGATCATGCTCGTTGCCGTGTGGATGAAGGGGCTGGGGGTCGGCATCCTCATCTACTTCATCACGTGTGCCGTGGCGATCGTGTGGAACGCGCGCCGGCCCATGGGGATCACCGACGCGCTCGCGGGCGGATTTGCCCTCGGATGGATCGGTCTGATCGGCAACTTCGCGATCGCGATGGCTGCGATGCCCGACGGCGCGCTCGTCATCTTGGCCTTCATCTTGCTGCCCGTCGCCAATGACACCGGCGGATGGTTCGCCGGCGTGCTGTTCGGCCGCCACCCCATCGCGCCCTCGATCTCGCCGAAGAAGTCGTGGGAAGGCTTCGTTGGATCCGTGCTCGCCGCCCTTCTCATCGCGTGGCTCATGTGCGGGCTCGTGCTAGGCATGGCGTGGTACTGGGTGATCGCGTTCGGGCTCCTCACCCCGGTTTTCGCCACGGCCGGCGATTTCGCTGAATCGCTCCTCAAGCGGGACCTGACGGTCAAAGACATGGGATCGCTCTTTCCCGGCCACGGCGGCATGCTTGATCGCATCGATTCGATCCTGTTTTGCGCGCCCGTGTGCTATCTCCTGTTCGCCCTCGGGCTCGGTCTGTTCTAATCGCGCCGCTTCGCTGGCACAATGGAGAACCTATGGAACATCGCAAGCAAGTAAGACCACGCAATGAATCAGGGCGAGAACTCAACCTCACCTTCAAGCAAAAGCGCCGCGGGAAGCCGCCGCGCCACCTTGCCGACCTCAGCCGTGATGATCGGCGCGCCCTTCTCGAGGAGATGGGCCACCCTGCCTTCCGCGCCGACCAGCTCTCCAATCACTACTTCGCGCACGGCACGATCGACCCCGCGCAGATGACTGACCTGCCCGAAGAGGGCCGCGAGGAACTCGTGGCGAGCCTGCTCCCGCCGCTCATGGAGAAGGTTTCCGAGCAGTCAGCCGACGGCGGTCGCACGCTGAAGGTGCTGTGGAAGCTGTTCGACGGCGTCGTCGTGGAATCCGTACTCATGGCGTACCCGGACCGCGCAACGCTGTGCCTGTCCTCGCAAGCCGGCTGCGGCATGGCCTGCCCGTTCTGCGCCACCGGCCAAGCCGGCCTCACGCGCAACCTCAGCGCCGCAGAGATCGTTGAGCAACTGCGCCTGAACAGGGAGATCGCGCAATCTGGCGCGCTGGGCGAGCCCACGCGCATCACGAACGTCGTGTTCATGGGCATGGGCGAGCCGATGGCGAATTATCCGGCCGTGCGCGAATCGCTGCACCGCATGATTGATCCAGCCCCCGAGGGCTTCGGAATGTCGGCACGGCACGTCACCGTGTCCACCGTCGGCCTCGTTCCCGCGATCACGAAGCTTGCGCTCGAGGGCCTGCCGGTCACGCTCGCGGTCTCGCTCCACGCGCCCGACGACGGCCTGCGCGATGACCTCATCCCGATCAATTCGCGATACAAGGTCGGCGAGCTCCTCGACGCCGCGCGCCTGTACTTCGTCAAGACCGGCCGGCGCGTGTCGATCGAATACGCGCTGATCAAGGACATGAACGATCACAAGTGGCGCGCCGAACTGCTCGCCGCCGAGATCAACCGCCGAGGCAACGGCTGGGCGCACGTCAACCCGATCCCGCTCAATCCCACGCCGGGAAGTATTTGGACGGCCTCGACGGATGCCGCCACCCGCACATTCGTGGATACACTTATTGCAGAGGGCATTTCGACCACGGTCAGAGACACGCGCGGATCCGATATTGACGGGGCATGCGGGCAGCTCGCCGCCGAAGTGGTGGATCGCGACAACGTCGCGCGCCGTGCGAAGAAGGCCCAAGAAGCGGTTGAGGCACGGCTGTCCGAACACCGCGAGGAACCGAAAGACTTTGCGGACCAGCTGGCTGCGATGGGATCGTAGGGGGAGACATGGCAGACACGTTCAAGCGAGCGGGCACGTGGAATTCGGGGTACAACCCGGACCAGGTGGACTCGTTCCTCACCAAGGCCAAGAGCGCCTATGCCGGCGACGACTCGCTGGGCATCGACGAGACGACAGTGCGCTCCTCGGCGTTCCAGTGGGTGCGCAATGGCTATGATCCGCGGCTCGTTGACGCGGCGTTGGACCGCTTGGAGGCGGCTTTTATTCAACGACGCCGTGCCCGCGTCATGGAGTCCGAGGGCGAGGACGCCTGGCTCGAGACCGCCTACGCACTTGCGCAGACGCTCTACCCGCGTCTGCTGCGCCCGGACGGCGAGAAGTTCGCCGACGCCGACGGCTCGGGTTACGCCAAGGCCGACGTTGATGAGCTTATGGGCCGCTTAGCCGACTACTTCTCGGGCAACTCGGCGATGACCTCCACTGCCCTGCGCTCGGCGATCTTTGACAAGGCTCGCGGGGCAGAGGCGTATTCGGAGTCGGTTGTGGATGTGTATCTTGACCGCGCCGTGACCGTGCTGCTGGCGGTCGAGTAATGCGCGACGTCGTACTCCTTGGTTCGACAGGATCGATCGGCACCCAAGCGCTCGAAGTCATCGACTCTCATCCGGGTCAGTTCCGCGTGCTCGGCATCGGTGCAGGCGGCGCAAACATCGATCTTCTGGCGCGGCAGGCGCTGGACTTTGACGTCCCGCGCGTGGCGATCGCAGCCGACAAGGCGGACGAGTTTGCCGCCGCGTGGGAGGCGATCGCTCAGGGCGCGCCCGCTCCTCAGGTGGACACCGGCGAGGAGGCCATGGTTGCACTCGCCGGCTCGCTGTCAGGAACGGCCGAACACTCCGGCGTCGTGCTTAACGGAATCACCGGATCGATCGGTCTGCGCCCCACGCTCGCCGCGCTCGAGTCCGGCGCGACCCTCGCGCTCGCGAACAAGGAATCCCTCGTCATCGGCGGCGGCCTCATTGCCGACGCGATGGCCTGGCCCGGCCAGATCGTGCCCGTGGATTCGGAGCATTCGGCGCTCGCGCAGGCGCTGCGCTCGGGCCGCCACGAAAAGGGTCTGACCTCGCCCGTGGTGACGGGGGAGTCGGAGGTTCGCCGACTCGTCCTGACCGCATCGGGCGGGCCGTTCCGCAGATGGACGCGCGAGCAGCTCGCGGCCGTGACCCCGGAGCAGGCGCTCAACCATCCGACGTGGGACATGGGTCCGGTTGTGACCATCAATTCCTCCACGCTCGTCAATAAGGGCCTCGAGCTCATCGAGGCCGCCTACCTGTTCGACATCGACTCGGCCGACATCACGGTGGTCGTCCACCCGCAGTCCGTCATCCATTCGATGGTGGAATTTGTGGACGGCTCGACCATCGCGCAGGCCTCTCCACCCGACATGAAGCTCCCGATCGCGCTCGGGCTCTCGTGGCCCGAGCGCCTTCACGACGTCTCGACGCCGTGTGCGTGGGACGCGCCGGTGGCGTGGACCTTCGAGCCATTCGACGCCGACGTGTTCCCCGCGATCACCCTTGCTCGGCAGGCCGTGGCCGCCTCCGCCCTTCACCCGGCCGTGCTCAACGCCGCGAACGAGGAGTGCGTGGAGGCGTTCAGGACGGGCAGGATCGGTTACCTCGAGATCGTCGATACGGTGGCTGACGTGCTCGCTTCCTTCGACGCCGGCGGCTCCGTTGACCTCGAGGGAGTGCTCGGCGCCGATGCGTGGGCTCGTCAGAACGCACGCCGCATCCTGGGGGTTTAAGTGGGCTCGCTGCCTGGCATCCTCTTCCTTATCGCTGGCCTGCTCCTTTCCGTGGGCATCCATGAACTGGGCCACCTCATCCCCGCCAAGAAGTTCGGGGTCAAGGTCTCCCAGTACTTCATCGGATTTGGTCCGACCCTGTGGTCAACCACCCGCGGCGGCACCGAATACGGCCTGAAGGCGATCCCTCTGGGCGGATACGTGCAGATGGCCGGCATGCTCGCGCCCGCGAAAGAAGGCGTTCGCACGCACAAGAACGGCCAGCTCACCATGGCCGAGGAAGCGCGCCGAGCCTCTGCCGAAGATCTCAAGCCAGGCGAGGAACATCAGGCTTTTTGGCGCTTGCGCGCTCGCGAAAAGCTCGTCGTCATGTTCGGCGGGCCTCTCACGAACCTCGTTTTGGCGGCCATCTTTATCGGCGTGGTCATCTCCGGTGTCGGCTTGCCGAGCCTGACGAACCAGGTCGGCGCCATCACGCCGTGCGTGGGGCAGGTCGAGGAGTGCGACGCCGAGCATCCACCGAGCCCCGCGGCACAGTCGGATCTTCAGCTCGGCGACACGATCGTGGCGTGGGGCAACACGCCCACGTCCAACTGGCCAGAGCTCTCCGAGGCCATCGCCGCCGGCGGGACGGGCCCGATCACGGTGCGCGTCGAACGCGAGGGCGAGCAGACCGACGTGGTCATCCACCCCACCCCGATGGAACGCCCGGTGATCGAGGACGGGCAGATCGTCCTCGACGACGCGGGGGAGCCGGTCATGCGCGAGGTGCCGTACGCCGGAATATCGCCGACCAGCGAGCGCGAACGCCAGCCGATCACGGCGGTGCCCGGGTACACGTGGGACTTCACGCTCACCACGGGTAAGGTGCTTATCAATCTGCCGGTTCATTTGTGGAACACGGCCGCGGATCTCGTGACCGGCGCGGAACGGGACGCCACCGGCGTGGTGGGAATTGTGGGCATCGCGGATATCGCGGGGAATATCACGTCCACGCAAAACGACAATTACGGCGCGTGGGATCGGATTGCCGATCTCAGCCTGCTTCTCGCGGGGCTGAACATGTCCCTATTCATGTTCAACATGATCCCGCTTTTGCCGCTCGACGGCGGGCACATCCTCGGCGCCACGATCGAGGGAACGCGCCGCACAATCGCGAAGGCACAGGGCAAACCCGTTCCCGGCCCGTTCGATACCGCGCGCCTGCTACCGCTGAGCTACCTCGTGTTTGCGGGGCTCATTATGATGACTGTCCTGCTCGTCGTCGCCGACATCGTCAATCCGGTCGTCTGACGCGGTGTGCGCCACTGTAAAACACTGCGCAAGGTGACATAATCGGAGGCGTGAATAATCCTGTATCGCTTGGTATCCCGTCCGTGAAAGAAGAGCCGGAGGTTCTTCGCCCGCGCAAGAAGACCCGCCAGATCAAGGTGGGCGACGTTTATGTGGGCGGCGACGCCCCGGTGAGCGTCCAGTCGATGACGACGACGAAGACGCACGACATCGGCGCAACGCTCCAGCAGATCGCCGAATTGACGGCCGCTGGCTGTGACATCGTGCGCGTTGCGTGCCCCACCGATAAGGACGCCGACGCCC
The DNA here is from genome assembly GCF_043424875.1 of Trueperella sp. Lineage (NCBI taxonomy): Bacteria > Bacillati > Actinomycetota > Actinomycetes > Actinomycetales > Actinomycetaceae > Trueperella > Trueperella sp. The sequence goes on from NZ_JBHWPL010000055.1 coordinate 25,895, forward strand.
TGCCTATCATCGCCCAGCAGTCCACGATTCCCGTGGTGGCCGACATCCATTTCCAGCCGCGCTACGTGTTCGCCGCGATCGACTCCGGCATGGGCGTGCGCGTGAATCCGGGAAATATCAAGAAGTTTGATGACAAGATCCCGGAGATCGCCGCGGCCGCTAACGCGAACGGCACGGCGATGCGCATCGGCATTAACGCGGGCTCGCTCGATCCGCGCCTGCTGAAGAAGTACGGCAAGGCCACGCCTGAGGCGTTGGTCGAGTCGGCCGTCAACGAGGCCCGGCTGTTCGAAGAGGCCGGATTCTATGACTTTGCGATTTCCGTCAAGCACCACGATCCGGTGACGATGGTGCGCGCGTACGAACTGCTCTCCGAGGCAGGGGACTGGCCGCTCCATCTCGGCGTGACCGAGGCCGGGCCGGAATTCCAGGGCACTGTCAAGTCGGCCGTGGCGTTCGGCGCGCTGCTGAGCCAGGGTATCGGAGACACGATTCGGGTCTCCCTCTCGGCCCCGCCGGTCGAGGAGGTCAAGGTGGGCGAGGAGATCCTGCGCTCGCTCGGGCTGCGCGAGCGCAAGCTCGAGATCGTGTCCTGCCCCTCGTGTGGCCGTGCGCAGGTGGACGTGTACACGCTCGCCAATGAGGTGACCGAAGGCCTGAAGGACGTGACGTTCCCGCTGCGCGTGGCCGTCATGGGCTGTGTGGTGAACGGACCGGGTGAGGCTCGCGAAGCCGACCTCGGCGTTGCATCGGGCAATGGCAAGGGCCAGATCTTCGTCAAGGGCGAGGTCGTGGAGACCGTTCCCGAAGAGGAGATTGTGGAGACTCTTATCCGACGCGCCCGGATCGTCGCCGAAGAGCTCGGGCTCGCCGAAGATCCCGAGTCCGCGCCCGAAGTGATCGTCTAGTGAGGTGGCTGCGCCGCTCGCGGCTCCGGCGGCTCAGCGCTTTCGATAAGAGCGCGGCGATCGCGCTTCTCGATCAAGATCCAGTCGCCACGATTTTGGCGCGCGTTCCCATTGAGCAGGACGTGACGCGCCCGGCCCACGCACTGGGCCTTTTCGACGACGACGGCAACCTCACCGCCGTGTGCTGGAACGGGGCAAACCTCGTGCCCTACGGCTTTGATGACAACGGCCTCGACATCCTGGCCGACCACCTGCTGAGCACGCGCCAGCTGTGCAATTCGCTGGTGGGCCCCGCCGATCAGGTGATGCCGTTGTGGGAGCGCGTCCAACGGGGCTATTCCAAGCCGCGCGAGATTCGCGAACGCCAGCTATCGATGGTCTACAAGGGGACGGAGCAGGTGGCTCCCGATCCGCAGGTGCGCCCTGCCGAGCTTGGGGAAGGCGGCCTAGTAGTGCCGGCGTCGGTGGCGATGTTTGCCGAGGAGGTCGGCTACGACCCCACGATCTACGGCAATGCCTACGCCCAGCGCGTCCACAACCTCGTGCGCCACGGGCGCACCTTCGTTCGGATGGGCCCGGGGCCGGACGGAGAGCAGCGCGTGGAGTTCAAGGCCGACATCGGCGCGCTTGCCGGGGGAGTCGCTCAGATTCAGGGCGTGTGGACCGCGCCGGATCTGCGCGGGCAGGGCATTGCCTCGCGGGCCATGGTGACGGTCTCGCAAGCGATCACCGCCGAGATCGTTCCCACCGTCTCGCTCTACGTCAACGACTACAACGTGGCCGCCGTGCGAGTCTACGAAAAAGCCGGATTCGAGACCGTGGGGATGTATTCGACGATCCTGCTGTGACGGCGTCGTCGATCACGGCGCCTAGGTTCGTGGTGGGTGGATTCCGCAACCCTTCGGCGAGCGGGTTAGAATGTGCCCGTGCTAAGAATGTCGAAACTTTTTGTCCGGACCCTCCGCGAGAATCCCGCGGACGCTGAGGTCGATTCCCACAAGCTGCTCGTGCGCGCGGGCTATATTCGCCGCGCCGCGCCGGGCGTGTACTCGTGGCTTCCGCTGGGCCTGCGCGTGTTGCGCAAGGTCGAGCAGATTATTCGCGAGGAGATGGACGCCGCTGGCGCGCAGGAGATGCACTTCCCGGCTCTGCTCCCGCGCGAGCCGTACGAAGCAACCGGGCGGTGGGACGACTACGGGCCGAACCTGTTCCGCCTCAAGGATCGCCGCGACAACGACTACCTGCTCGCGCCCACGCACGAGGAAATGTTCACCCTCGCGGTCAAGGACATGTGCAATTCCTACAAGGATTTGCCGCTGAACCTCTACCAGTTCCAGACCAAGTACCGTGACGAGGCGCGCCCGCGCGCCGGCCTGCTGCGCACGCGCGAATTCGTCATGAAGGATGCGTATTCGTTCGATATCGACGACGCCGGTCTGGACGCGTCCTACCAGATCATGCGCGATGCGTACGAAAAGACCTTCACGCGCATGGGCCTGCCCTACGTCATTGTGCAGGCGACATCCGGCGCCATGGGTGGATCGCGCTCCGAGGAGTTCCTCTCGCCGATCGAGGTCGGCGAGGATACGTTCGTCGTGTCCGACGGCGGGTTTGCCGCCAACACCGAGGCCGTGACCACGCCGGCGCAGGAGGATCTCGACTACTCGGATATTCCCGAGCTCGACACGCTCGACACGCCGGATTCGAAGACGATCGCGGCTCTCGTGGATTTCGCCAACGAGGTGCGCCCGCGTGAGGACCGCCCGTGGCAGGCCTCCGACACGATGAAGAACGTCGTGGTTGTGGCCACCCATCCCGACGGCGAGCGCGAGTTGCTCGTGATCGGTATGCCAGGAGACCGCGAGGCCGACCTGAAGCGTATCGAAGCGAACATGGCCCCGGCCGAGATCGAGATGGCCACGCCAGAAGACATCGAGAAGCACCCCGAACTCGTGCCCGGCTACATCGGCCCCACGAACATCGGCCCGAATTCGCCGAACCGCACCACCGATGAGGACGGCAATCCGTCCGGGTCGGTGCGCTACCTGCTCGATCCGCACGTGCGCCGAGGATCCGCGTGGATTACCGGCGGCGACGCCGATCAGAAGCACTCGTTCAACGTGGTCTACGGCCGAGATTTTGAAGCCGATGGCTTCATCGAAGCGGTTGAGGTGCGCGAGGGCGACGAGGCGCCGGACGGCTCCGGCCCGCTGCGCATCCAGCGCGGCATCGAGATTGGTCACATTTTCCAGCTCGGCCGCAAGTACGCCGAGGCGCTCGATCTCAAGGTGCTCGATCAGAACGGCAAGGCCGTTGTGGTGACGATGGGCTCGTACGGTATCGGCGTGTCGCGAATCGTGGCTGCGCTCGCCGAGCTCAATCACGACGAGATCGGTTTGAAGTGGCCCATCGACGTGGCTCCGGCCCACGTTCACATCCTTGCGACCGGCAAGGAGGACGAGGTGTTCGAGACCGCCGAGAAGATCGGCGAGGAGCTGAGCGCAGGGGGAGTGGAGGTCATCTACGACGACCGACAGAAGGTCTCCGCGGGCGTGAAGTTCAAGGATTACGAGCTGCTCGGGCTCCCTTACGCGATTGTGGTGGGCCGAGGCCTGAAGAACGGCGTTGTGGAGCTTCGCGACCGGCGCGCCGGTACCTCGGTGGAGGTAGCGGTGGCGGACGCAGCAGACGAGATGCGCAAGCTTCTGAGTTAGGAACCTGGCGGGGCGGAGGTCGATGGCCTCCGCCCCGTTCATGGTTTAGAAAATTCGGTCAATTTTCCAATGAGCTCAGCCAACTCATCGAGTTGATCACGGCAACCCGCCGTCATCGACCTCGTCAACTCCACGTGTGACGCGGCGCTCGACAAGCCCGTGGGCGTGTGCGGCGAATCCGCAGGTGACCCCCTGCTCGCGCTCGTTTACGTCGGCTTGGGCGTGACGTCGCTGTCGATGGCAGTGCGCAAGGTTCCGGCCGTGCGAGCCGCGCTCGCGATCCATGACATGGCGACCTGCCGTGCGATGGCTGACGCGACGCTCCTTGCGCCAAGCGCCGCCGCCGCGCGAGAGGCCGTGCTGGAGCTCGCCGACCCGCGCATGCGAGTCATTGCCTAGATTCCTTCCGGCCTAGCCGGGGGATTCATCCGGCCTAGCCGGCAGGACTCATCCGGCCGCGTCGGCGGTTCCGACCAAGCTCAATCCGGGTAGCGCCTCGATCTGGGGCGCATCCGGGTACTGGTTGAGATGGCAGATGAACGCCGCCACGTGCTGCTTACCGTCCGCATCGGACGTCATCGCGCTGAACGTCAGCTGATCAATCACCGTCTCGTAGGCCGCCGCAACGTGCTCGCCTTCGTCTGGTTCGGCAACGAGGGCCGGGCGGGTATCTGGCGCGCCGGCCGCAAGTTGTGCGTCAAGCAGATCGGATAGGAGCGCGATGCGTTCGAGTTCGGAATCGCGCGTGCCGATCTCGAGCTCAGCGGCATGAAGCTCGAGCAACTGGCGAGCGCTCTCTATGTTCTCGACCGCCACGCCAGTGTTCGCGATCCCGGCCACGGTTGCGAGATCATAATCACCACATTGGCTCGCGTCGGCCGCTCCCAGCGTCAGCGCCGAGACGCCCATTGACGTGGTGACCGGGCCCAGATCCGAGCCGAGGGCCGTTGCCGACAGCTCGAGCAGAGCCGAGTTCGTATCGCCCGCTGGCAGATCAGGAAGAGGCGGATTCGTGTAATCCTCGGGCGCTCCATCCGGCCACGGCACCCAGACGCCACCAAGGGCATTCGTCCATTCCTCGCCATAATCGGCGACGTCGCCGCCGTCGTCGGCAATCTGTTGCGTGCGAGCGGCGAGCTCTTGGCGCTCGACCTCCTGCGTACTGGCCGGGGCGGGTGAGACGTCCTTTTCAAGGCGCGCACCCATGACCACCATGACAAGGGCGAAAATCGCTATACCGAGCAGAAGAGCCCCAATAAACATAAGCGTGGAGCCAGATCGACGTTGTGGCATGACTTTATCCTGCCACAATGCGGGGGTAACATTGGCACCATGTCTAAGGAAAACGAGATTGTAGATCTGCTACGCCCAGCAGTTGAGGACCATGGCCTCTACCTTGAAGAGGTCAAACTCAACCGCGCCGGAAAGCATTCCGCCCTTGTTGTGACGGTTGATATCCCGGAAGGTCCTGGGGGAGTGGATTCCGATGCGCTGGCGGCCGTGACCCGTGCAGTCTCGGAGATCCTCGACGAGGCCGATCCGATCGCGGGCACGTATAACCTCGAGGTGTCGACGCCCGGCGCTGAACGCACCCTGACCGAGCCGCGGCACTTCTCTCGCGCACAAGGCCGCCTCGTCGCATTCCAGCTCGAGGACGGCACAAAGTTCGACGGGCGCATCGAGGAGCTGCACGGCGATACCGCGATCGTGAGCGTTGACGGCCACGCGCGCGAGATCAAGCTAGACTCCGTGTCCACAGCCCAAGTCAAACTCGAGTTTTAGGAGGCGACGTGGATATTTCGATGAATGAGCTTCGGATCGTTGAATCCGAGCTCGGAATTGATCTGAACATTCTTCTTGAGGCCATTGAGGCCGCACTCTTGCACGCCTACAACCGCGCCCCGGGCGCGATCAAGGACGCGCGTATCGAGCTCAACCGCTCGACCGGCGTCGTCACGGTGTGGGCTCCCGAGCTTGATGAGGACGGGGAGGTCATCGGCGAATTTGACGACACCCCGAACGATTTCGGCCGCATCGCCACCTCCACTGCCCGCTCGATCATTGCCCAGCGTCTGCGCGACGCCGAATCCGCCCGAATCCTCGGTGACTTCCAAGGCAAGCAGGGCGAGATCGTGGCCGGCACCGTCGAAGGAAACGCCGGTTCGAGCCCGGATAACCGCGACATGTTCGTGGATCTCGGCGAGAATCGAGGCCTATTGCGCTCAGAGGAGCAGGTGGCCACCGAACGCTTTGGCCGCGGGGACCTCATCCGCGCGCTCATCCTCGACATCTCGGTCACCCCGAGAGGCGCCTCCATTCGGCTCTCGCGCTCGCACCCCGATTTCGTGCGCCAACTTTTTGCGACCGAGGTTCCGGAGATCGATTCGGGCGTCGTGGAGATCGTGGCCCTGGCTCGCGAGGCCGGCCACCGATCGAAGATCGCGGTGTGGTCCAACGATCCGTCGGTCGCCGCCAAGGGCTCGTGCATCGGTCCAAACGGCCAGCGCGTGCGTGCGGTGACGCAGGAGCTTCAGGGCGAGAAGATCGACATCGTCGATTACGACGACGACATCGCGGCGTTCATCGCCGCCTCGCTTTCGCCGGCGAAGGTGATTCGCGTGGACATCCTCAATTCGGATACCCGCCAGGCCCGCGCGATCGTGCCCGACGATCAGGCCTCCCTCGCGATCGGCAAGGAGGCGCAGAACGTGCGTCTGGCGGCCAAGCTGACCGGCTGGTCCATCGACATCCGCAAGGTGTCCCAAGACTCGGAATAGTTGAGCAACCTCACGTGCTGTCCTCGTTTAGAGGGCGGTTCGTCGGGTAAACTAGGGCAGGTATGCCTACATCGTCACCGCGCGCCATCAACCAGCGCACATGTATCGGTTGCCGAACCGTAGCGCATGCAACTGAACTTCTTCGCTTCGTCGCGATCGACTCCACAGTGTGTGTTGATGCCGACTCGAAGCGAGGGGGCCGAGGAGCGTGGGTCCATCCCACGCCCGAATGCCTCAGGCTGGCACTGACCAAGCGGGCGTTCAACCGGGCCTTTCGTGGCCCCATGAACACCGACGCCGTGCAAGCTTGGCTTCGTACGACCATGGAGCAACGTGCTCCCAGAGATGAAAGCGGGTAGAGAGCCCATGGGCACCCGATGAGTACCCAGCGATGAGCTGTCTGCAAGAGGTCTGACGCCGACGTGCGCGGACCCACAATGAAGGAGAAAAGTGGCAAGAGTCCGCGTACATGAGCTCGCCAAGGAAATCGGCGTGACGTCCAGAGAGCTTCTGGATGTGCTGAAAGAAAATGGCGAATTCGTTAAATCGGCGTCCTCGAGTATCGAGGCCCCCGTCGTGCGTAAAGCACGCGAATACTACGAAAAGCATCCCGAGCTGATCGGGGAAAAGGCGGCGAAGAAGCCTGCAAAGAAGGCTGCCAAGAAGTCAGAGGCCAAGAGCGATTCGGTGACCCCGACCAGCGCGAAGCCCGGACCGAAGGCACCCGCCGCGCAGGAGAAGACCGAGGATGCAGCGCCTACTGAGGCCGCAGCACCGGTGCAGGAGGCACCTCCCACACCGTTCGACGTTGTGGAGCAGGCCGCGCCCGAGCAGGAAACCGCTCAGCGCGAGGAGCAGGAGCCGAAGGCTACCCCGAAGACTCCCAAGGCCGCCGCGCCCAAGGCGCCGGCACAGCCCGCTGACAAGCCGAAGGAAGCATCGCGTCCGATGGCGACCCCGGGTGAGGCCGCTGCCTCCGCCCGAGCAGCTCGCGAGGCGGCCCCGCCGCGTCCGCAGCGTCGCCGTGGTCCGCGCCCGGGCAACAGCCCGTTCGCGTCGAAGCAGGGCATGGGTCGTCCGCGGCCCGGCAACAGCCCCTTCGCGCCCAAGCAGGGCATGCGTCAGGAGCAGCAGGGTGGGCGCCAGCAGCGTGAAGGCGCTCCGCGCCCGCAGCGTGGTGGCGGTCCCCGTCCATCGCCGAACATCATGCCGGAGCAGATTCAGCGTCCGGATAACCAGCGTGGCGGCCGTGGTGGCCGCGGCGGCCGTCCTGGTGGCGGCGGCGGAGCACCGGGTCAGCGTCCAGGCGGCGGATTCGTCCGCTCGGGCGGTAAGGCTCGCGGTGGCTCCACAGCAGGTGCGTTTGGCCGTCAAGGCGGTCGCGGTCGGCGTAAGTCGAAGCGCACGAAGAGGCAAGAATTTGAAGAGCAGCAATCACCGATGCTCGCGGGCGTCCAAGTACCCCGCGGCAACGGTGAAGAGGTTCGCGTGCGCGCGGGCTCCTCGCTGGCAGATTTCGCAGAGCGTATCGACGCCGATCCGGCAGCGCTGGTGACCGTCCTGTTCCGCATGGGCGAGATGGCAACCGCCAATCAGTCGCTCGATGAGGACACGTTCCAGCTTCTTGGCGCCGAGCTTGGCTATGACATCAAGATCATGAGCGCCGAGGACGAGGATCGTGAGATTCTCGAGGCATTCGACATCGATATCGACGCCGAGCGTGCCGAGGAGGATCCGCAGGATCTCGCCGAGCGTCCGCCGGTCGTCACCGTCATGGGTCACGTCGACCACGGAAAGACGGCGCTTCTGGATGCGATCCGTAACGCCGACGTGGCGACGGACGAGGCCGGTGGCATCACCCAGAACATCGGTGCCTACCAGACCCGCGTTGACGTGGAGGGTGAACGCCGCGCGATCACCTTCATTGATACCCCCGGTCACGAGGCGTTTACGCAGATGCGTGCCCGCGGTGCGGACGTCACCGACGTTGCGATCCTCGTGGTCGCCGCGAACGACGGCGTTATGCCCCAGACCGTGGAAGCAATCAACCACGCGCAGGCCGCAGAAGTGCCGATCGTCGTCGCTGTTAACAAGATCGACGTGGACGGCGCGAATCCGCAAAAGGTCCGCTCCCAGCTCACCGAGTACGAACTCGTCGCTGAAGAGTACGGTGGCGACGTCGCGTTCGTTGACGTCTCCGCCAAGCAGCGCACCAACATCGAGGAACTGCTCGAGACGGTGCTTGCGACCTCGGACGTCCTCGTGGAGCCGAAGGCGAATGCTGACAAGCCGGCCCGTGGCGTGGCTATCGAAGCCAAGCTCGATCAGGGCCGCGGCTCGGTCATCACCGCCCTCATCCAGGACGGAACGTTGCACGTGGGCGATTCGATCGTCGTCGGAACGGCGTACGGCCGCGTCCGCGCGATGATCGACGAGCATGGCAACCAGGTGAGCGAAGCCGGCCCGTCGCGTCCGGTGCAGGTGCTGGGTCTGACCTCGGTTCCGGGAGCTGGAGACCAGCTCATCGTTGCCGACGACGACCGCACGGCTCGCCAGATCGCCGAGCGCCGCGAAACCGCCAAGCGCGCGGCTACGCTGGCCAAGCGCCGCAAGCGCATCTCGCTCGAGGACCTCACGTCCGCGATCGAGCAGGGCAAGGTCGAACACCTCAACCTCATCATCAAGGGCGACTCGTCCGGTTCCGTCGAGGCACTGGAGAGCTCGCTGCTCGATATCGAGGTTGGTCAGGGCGAGGTCGAACTCAATGTCATCCACCGCGGAGTGGGTGCCGTGACGCAGTCCGACGTGGATCTTGCGACTGTCGACAACGCCGTGATCATCGGATACAACGTCCGCCCGGCCGAGCGCGTCCAAGAGCTTGCCGACGCCGAGGGTGTAGAGATGAAGTTCTACAACGTCATCTACGACGCCATCGACGATGTCGAAGCGGCTCTCAAGGGCCGCCTCAAGCCGATCTACGAGGAAGTCGAAGTTGGTACGGCGGAGATCCGTCAGGTCTTCCGCTCGGGCAAGTTCGGCAATATCGCCGGTTCGATCGTCCGCAAGGGCACCATCAATCGCGGTCACAAGGCACGCCTTGTTCGCGACGGTGTGGTTGTGGCGCCAGATCTCGAGATCGAGTCGCTGCGCCGCGAGAAGGACGACGTCTCGGTGGTTCGCGAAGGCTTCGAGTGCGGTATCACACTCGGATACAACGACATCCATGAGGGTGACCTCATCGAGACCTGGGAGATGCGCGAAAAGGCTCGCGACTAGTCGAGCCTGTTCGGTACATCGCCCAAAGCGTAGCGCCCGCCTTGGCACACATGCCGGGGCGGGCGCTCGCGTACAATGGTGCGAGTTCAATGCGAGGTTAGGAGACCACCATGGCCAATACACGCGTAGATCGAGTCGCGGATCAGATCAAGCAGATCGTTGCCCGGCTCATCGATAGCAAGCTCAAGGATCCGCGCCTTGGCATGGTGACGGTGACGGACGTGCGCGTGACGGGCGATCTGCAGCACGCCTCCGTGTTCTATACGGTGATGGGCTCCGACGAGGAGCGCATCCAGTCGGGCAAGGCCCTCGAGTCGGCCACCGGCATGATCCGCTCCTCGGTGGGCAAGCAGCTCGGACTACGCCTCACGCCGTCGATCGAGTTCATTCCCGATGCGTTGCCGGACTCGGCGAAGACGATGGAAGACCTGCTCGCCGTTGCTCGGGCGCGCGACGAGGAAATTCGCCGCCGGGCCGCGGGTGCAACGCCCGCGGGAGAGGCGGATCCGTATCGCAAGCACAAGAGCGAGGACGTGGAAGCCGCAGGCGGCGAGCCCGGAGCTGACGGCGAGCCCGGCGCTGACGCCAAGCCCGGCGCGAACGAGCCGAACGCCTAGTGCGCAAGGGGCACGAACGCAATCGCGAGCGAGCGATTGCCCGCATTTCGCGAGTGAAGCCGTGGGGTGAATTGCCCCGCGGCTCCTCGGCGTCTGAGGGAGTCTTCCTGATCGATAAGGATCAGGGAGTCACCAGCCACGACGTGGTGGGAGCGATGCGCCGCCTTGGCGCAACGCGGCAGGTGGGCCACGCCGGCACGCTCGACCCGATGGCCACTGGCCTGCTTATCATTGCCACCGGCCGCACGACCAAGCTCATCCAGTACCTCGTGGGCGCCGAGAAGACGTATACGGCCCGCATCTGCCTCGGCGTGGGTTCTGATACCGACGACGCCGATGGGGCGCTGTACGCCGCCGATGCGCCGGACGTCGATGCGGCTCGCGTCGACGCCGCGATCGCTGATCTGACGGGCGAGATCATGCAGGTGCCCGCCACGGTCTCGGCGATCAAGGTTGATGGACTACGTGCCCACGACCTCGCCCGAGCGGGGCAGGACGTCCAGCTGGCCGCGCGCCCGATCCATATCCACCGCTTCGAGCGCACGTCGGATCTCGTATCAGGATTCGCGACGGTTGCGGGCACGCCGGTGCCAACGGTGGAGTTCGACGTCGTGGTGACCGCCTCGGCAGGAACGTACGTGCGCGCGCTGGCGCGAGACCTCGGGCGTGCACTTGGTACGCAAGCGCACCTGACCGAGCTGCGCCGCACCCGCATTGGCCCGTGGGATGTGGCCGATGCCGCGCGCGTGAGCGATCTGCGCGATATCGCCCTTCGCGGCGACTCGCTGCCGGCGGCGCCGATGGACGAGGTATGCAACGCCGTGTTTCCCGTCATCGCGATCGACGACGCGGAAGAGGCAGCGCTATCGAACGGGATTTTCATTGACGCGCGCGAGCCGGTCTCGTGGGGCGCTCGCAGTGAGGCTTGGCCCGCTGCCGCCTTCAACGGCGATCGCCCGATCGCGCTCGTCTCACCGCGCGCAGGCAAGCTCAAGCCTGACCTCCAGCTTGCTCCGCAACCTCGCGGCTGATCACGTAAACGGCGGGTGGCTGAGAGTGGTCCGCTGCTCATCCCGAGCGTAACAATTCGGTTAACTCGGGCATTTTGGCTTGCTGCTGGGGAGAACTCTCTATGAGACGACCGTCATGAACGCATACCTCGATGTGATAATTGAGGCATGGAATTCTCAACAGCCACAATCATTTTGATCATTCTCGCAGTCGTGATCGTTGCCCTCATCGGTTGGGTCATCGCCACATACAACCGCTTCGTGCGCTTGCGCGAAAACGTCCGCAACGCGATGGGCCAAATCGCAACGCAGATCGAATCTCGCTGGGACGCGCTCACGTCCGTCATTGCGGCGGCCCGGCAGTACGCCCAGCACGAGGCCGAAACCCTCTTGCAGGTCACCCAGCATCGCGTGCCGCTTCGGCCAGATTCCACGCCTGCTGATGTGGCCAACGACGACCAGGCGTTTGCCGGCACGCTCGCGCGCTTCAACGCGCTTGCCGAGAACTACCCGCAGTTGCGCGCCTCCGAGACCTACAGCCAGGCGATGGATACCGTTACGAGGTTTGAGGATAACGTCCGCTTCTCGCGCATGTTCTACAACGACTCCGTCACCAAGCTCAACCGCTACCGCAGCCAGTTCCCCTCCATGATTGTCGGCGCGCTGTTCGGCTTCCAGCCCGAACCGTACTTCGAAAACACCGCGACGAAGAGCGAGATGCCGCGCTGGTCATGAAAAAGATCTGGATTGCATGCCTCGTAGCATGTCTGGTTGTCTTCGCCCCGGCCCCCGCGAGTGCCTCGACGATTCACAGCATCGACATCGTTGCCGAGGTGCAATCTGACGGCTCGGCGATCATCACCGATACACGTACGTTCGAAGCTCACGAGGGCACCGAACACTACATCTCCATCGAGAACCTGGGAGAGTCTGACATCAGGG
>NZ_JBHWPL010000056.1:0-9903 GCF_043424875.1 Trueperella sp.
GCCAGCCACGTATGTGTCTCCCGTGTATTCAACCGAGTCAGTCGATAGGACAACCTCCCACGTGGCATCCTCGATCGTTTCGGGGACGACGAAGTCGAGATCCTCCTCAGAGGCGTTGTACGCGATCAAGAAATCGTCGTCAACGACCTTGTTTCCACGAGGATCGGGTTCCGCAATGCGGTCGCCATTGAGATAGACCATCACCGACCGAGCAAACCAGGTGTCCCAGTCCTCATCGGCCATTTCCTCGCCACTATTGACGAACCAGACGATATCGCCACGTTCAGATTCGCCACCGCGGCCGGCGGCTCCTTTAAAGAAACGACGACGACGGAAGACCGGGTGCTCCCTGCGCAGCGCAATAAGTGATTGTACAAATCGGTGGATCTCGATCTTGTCATCATCGAGTTCCCAGTCCATCCATGACAACTCGTTATCCTGTGCGTAGACGTTGTTATTACCCTCTTGGGTGCGCCCAATTTCGTCACCGTGCGAGATCATCGGCACGCCTTGAGACGTCAGCAACGTGGTGAACATGTTCTTGATCTGCCGGATACGTAGCTCATGAATCTCCGGGTCGTCAGTCGGACCTTCCGCTCCGTGATTCCACGAGCGGTTGTTATTTGAACCGTCCGCGTTATCTTCGCCGTTGGCATCATTGTGCTTCTCGTTATAGGACACGAGATCGCGCATAGTGAAACCATCGTGAGCCGTGATGAAATTGATCGAGGCAAAGGGGCGCCGGCCCGAGTGCTCATACAAATCAGACGAGCCCGTCAGACGCGAGGCAAACTCCGATAGTGTTGACGGTTCGCCACGCCAGAAGTCGCGCATCGTGTCGCGGTAGTCACCGTTCCATTCGGTCCATAGTGGCGGGAATTCGCCAACGTTGTAGCCGCCTTCGCCAACATCCCACGGCTCGGCAATGAGCTTGACCTGAGAAATAATCGGGTCCTGCTGGATGATGTCGAAGAACGACGACAGCTTGTCTACTTCGTGAAGCTCGCGGGCGAGCGTCGACGCTAGATCGAAACGGAAGCCATCAACGTGCATGTCAACAACCCAATAGCGCAACGAATCCATGATCAGTTGCAAGCTATGAGGGGAGGACATGTTCAAGGAGTTGCCAGTGCCGGTGGTGTCGAAGTAGTGCGCTTTATCGTCCTCAACGAGGCGGTAGTAAGCGGCGTTGTCAATTCCTCGGAATGACAGCGTAGGACCCATGTGGTTGCCCTCGGCAGTGTGGTTGTAGACAACGTCAAGGATGACCTCAATATCAGCCTCGTGGTAAGCCTTGACCATCGCCTTGAACTCTTCGACTTGGGAACCTCGTTCTCCCGATGACGAGAAAGTGTTCTGCGGAGCGAAAAAACCGATTGTGTTGTAACCCCAGTAGTTTGACAAACCCTTCTCAATCAGCGAGGTGTCGTTAACGAACTGGTGAACCGGCATGAGCTCGACGGCGGTGACGCCCAGCTCCTCTAGGTACGTCACCATTGCGGGGTGAGCCATACCCATGTACGTGCCACGCAGCTCCTCGGGGATGTCCGGATGTAGTTTGGTCATGCCCTTGAGGTGAGCCTCGTAGATAACCGAATTGTGGTATTCGTGCTTCGGCGGGCGGTCGTGACCCCAGTCGAAGAATGGGTTCACAACAATGGAGAGCATCGTGTGGCCGAGGGAATCGAGCTCGGAGCGCTTGGCGTGATCGTAGAAGTCGTAAGAGAAGTTCGCCTGATGATTCTCGACCTCTCCTTCAATCGCCTTGGCGTAGGGATCAAGGAGAATCTTCGAGGGGTCGCACCGGTGACCATTGTCGGGATCATACGGACCGTGAACACGGTAGCCATACCGCTGCCCGGGCCGGATACCCGGAAGGTAGCAGTGCCACACGTAGGCGTCGACTTCGCGCATCTCAATGCGCTCCTCATTCAGGTCGTCGTCAACGAGGCATAGCTCGATCTTGTCTGCCACGGAGGAGAAGATCGCGAAGTTCGTGCCGGTGCCATCGAAGGTCGCACCGAGTGGATAAGGTTTACCTGGCCAAATTTCCATGCCCTAAGACTCTCATGTTTAGTTGACAAGTTCGTAAACCAACGCGGGCATACGTGGTGATTTTCGCTAAACTCCCGCGGTTCGTGCGCGGGCGCCGATATTCGATCAGCGTCGCAACGAGTGCGCGATCAGTCGAATTTCATCTGGAGGTGGCCACGCTGGCGCTCGAGCCGGCCCAGCAAATTTCGGCCTGATTCCGCAGTAATGTGGGCCGCGACGATTCGAACGAGCACCTGCACGACGAGCGAGGAGGTATTTTCGTCTGCGTTTTCGGACCACGCCACCAGCTGTTGAAAGTTGTCGTCGATTGCTTGGAATTGAGTTGCACGTAAAGTCTTGGCTGCCTCGAGTTCGCCCTTGCGCCACGCGTCTTCCTCGGCGCGAGCGTCGCGGGAGCTTTGCGCGATAAATTGCTCAACATCCGGGTTCTCGAGCCATGCGTCCCACTCGCGAGTGAGCTCGGCCAAATCATCCTCTGCGCTAAATCGGTTCGATCGGCCGGCGAATGCGCCAAGTGCACCGATGACGTCCTTGGCTTCGAATTCATCACCGAGCCACGCCGTGGCCGCGCGTATTTGAGGCGCAACGGCATCTGCTCGTAGTTCATTCACGAATTTCGAGGTGGGACGTTCAAGAACGCCCGCACAAATGTCCCACATTGCCGCTCGGTCTGCGGCCGTGTTAGCCATGAGATCGTAAGTTTTCTGATCCGAACGCGCCTCGCTGCCGGTGTTCTCCAACTGCTTGTCAGAATTCACTGCCCCTCCTCGTACATGTCCCAGATTCCGCTAGTTAGAGTTCCAAGCGTCGAGCAGTTGTGGCAGACACCGCGTTCGTGGGGCCCTAGCGGGCGGCCACACTTCATGCACTGTTGCTTGGGCACGTGTGCGAGGACGCGCACACCTCGCCCTGGGCGTCGCGGGTTAAGAGCGAGCACATTCTCGGGACACATCGTCACGCATTCACCACATTCGACACAGCGTTCGGGGTCAAAGACGAGATCTTCACCTGTAAGTGCCAAAGCACCTGCGGGGCAGATCTGCGCACATACATCACACGCGGTGCACGAACCGGTCACGACTACGGAAGGCAAGAGCGGATCGGGGTGTGCGGCAAGGTAGACCTGCCGGGCCGATGCTCCCAAGCGCACACTCGCCAAGGGGTGTGTGGCGTCGCCCCGCCCGTCTTCCCGGTCGTTCGAGAATCCCATCAAAAATAAGTCTCGGCGGGATAATGCGGGTGCCGGACGATCGGTCTTTGAGCGCTTCCGGAATTTCCACCGCGTCCGCGAGGACCGCGTCGTATCCGAATCCGGCGCGTCGTCGTCGGTGGCGATACCTACGTTCTCAATTGTCACGATCGCACGTTCGTCGGTTCCTTGGGCGAACGTACGAGCATTCTTGAAGACCGTGACGACGTCCGGAGTAAGTTTGGGGCACATCGCACAATCGGCAGTTTCGAGTCGAGCACCGCCACCGAGCAACGCGCCCGCCGCGATTACCTCGGCGTCAACGCGTGAAAAGCATTCCACTGTGACGCGCGCCGAACTCGCACCGGAATCAGCCATGTCGCATTTGACAGCCCTGCCAGCGGCAAGTTCTTGTGCACAACCGACTGGCGAGTATGTTGGGGCCAGAGCGCCAGCCGGTGGCGACTGCTCATCGTGAGAGGTCGCCACCGGCTGGGGTCCAAGCGCGTGGTGCTCGTCGGTCATTACACCTTCTCGAGCTCAATCCACGTGTCGAGCTGGGCAGCACCGCCACCGAGCGGATCTGACATGCCACCACCACCAACGAGATCTTCCCCAACAAGGAGCTCATTCACGCCGAAGCCGCTATCGCGCGGACCGGCGTAGCCGAGTTCTTCCTTGCCGGGTACAACCTGCTGGACGGCGTCGCCATGACCGTACTTCTTCGGTGGCGAGACGATTTCGCCGTCCACCTCATACGGTTTCGATCCATATTGGGTGTGGCCCATGGTGGCATCGGCACCAACAACGCCCGGTCGAATGCCTTCCGTCACCATTGCCACCGCGTCGATCTCGCCGGCGGGTGACTTCAGCCGTACCTTGTCACCATTCTCAATACCGCGTTCCTTGGCGTCAACGGTGTTGATGTGCAGGTAGTTCGACGGGCGCAGTTCTCGAAGCCACGCGGCATTGACCGTGCGGTGCGTTCCTTGCGTCCGTGCCTTCCACGAAATCATCTTGAGTGGATAGCCCTGATCTGGTCCGGGAATCGGCGAGCCGTCTGCTCGTGTAATTTCACGCAACCGTGCCATGCCATCGAAGAACTCGCCAGTGATCGGATCTTTCGCAGCAGACACGCGCGGCTCGTAGAACTGGCACAGGCCTTCGTAGCGGTACTTCAGCCATTCTGGATTGTCGGCGTCGTACCCATTTGCGCGGTCTTCGCCGTGGCCTTCGAAACGACCGCCACGGTTGAGAACGTAGACGACCTTGGGCCACTCTTCATCGGTGACACCCGCCTTCCATGTCTCGACATCGAAGTGGTCCTTCAGCACCTTATTGCGGGTGTCTTCGAAGATGCGCATCTCGTCTTCGTTGGCGTCCGGAACTGCATCCCCGCCGGAGAAAGCAACGTTGGCAGCTACCTTCATCCACAGGTCTTCGTAGGTGTTCCAGTGTGCGCCGTCGCCGAATGCATTTTCGCCGATACCCGGAAGGTTCATGGCCTTCGCGATCTCCATGTAGGTGACCTCGACGGGGCGTGGTCCCTCGAATATACGCGTCGTCGGTTGACCGAGCTGCGTGACTGCGTATTGCTGCGCCGGATACGTTGCTTCCTGTGAGAAACGCTCGAGGTAGGTCAGATCCGGGAGAAGGTAGTCCGCGAACACACCCGTATCGCCCATCGTGATGTCGAAGACGACGAGGAGCTTGATCTTGTCCTGCTTCTTGAGCGTCTCCGCGGCCGCCCTGCCATTAGGCGCCGAATTGATGGGGGAGTGGCGATGAATAAACAGCGCGTTAAGCGAGTATGGGAAACCGGCCTCCGCTGAGGGAATGACCTCGTGACACAGGTTCCCAGGGAACTGATAGAACCTGCGCTTGGCGGGATAGCCGTCCTCTTCGAAGAATGAGGTGTTCTCATACTTCGTGCGCTCGCGCGTGATCGGCATGCCCCAGGCTTTGCGTGCGTTCGGCACGCCCTGCTGGATGTCATAGCGACCCGCCCACGGCGTGTACTGCTTTTGCCCAGTGATGTGCCCACCCTTCCAGTCGTGATTTCCGATGAGGAAGTTGATGTAGTTGATCGCGCGAATGGCGTCATAGCCATTGGCGTGCATCGCTGGGCCGCGGTAGCTCATGACCACCGCACGCTTGCCGTGCGCGGTAAAGTCGTGACCGATCTCCGAGATGACGTCCGCCGTGGTACCCGAACGATCCGCATAGGTATCGAGTTCGTGTTCCATCGCGCGCTCCTTCAAGAGCGTGAACGCGGATTTTACCTTGACCGGGCCATCTGGAGTGTCCACCGTCGTATCGACTTCAAGGTCCGCCAGCTCCGTCACCGAATCGACCGGAGTCAGCTCGCCATTGACCATGCACATCGGCTCGGGGAGCTGCCCTTGTTCTTCGGGCGCTTCACCGATCCCCATGTGGACGACGTTAAGCTTCGGTTTCGTCTTCCAATCCTCACCTTCGTCGACGACGACGAGGTGCGTCGCGTCCGAGTAGGTAGGCTCGCCGATCTCAGTGGCGGCGTCCTTGCTCGGGGCACGTAGGTACTGCTCGTCGTAGCGCTCGTTCTCGATGATCCAGCGGATGATGCCCCAGGCCAGCCAGGCATCTTCACCAGGCTTAACCGGAACCCACAGGTCTGCCTTTTCGGCGGTCTTCGAGAGCTTCGGATCGATCACGGTCATCTTCATACCGCGCTCGCGGGCTAGGCCCACTCGGGGTGCAAGGAAGGTCGGGCCCTTTTGGGCAACGAGTGGTTCGGATCCCCACACAACGAGGTAATCGGCATAGTCGATGTCGCCATACATTCGTTGGAAGCCGTTATCGGGATGCGAACGTGCATTCGCGAACACGCCCGTCACACCACAGGTTCCGCCATGGTTGACCTGATTGATCGTGCCGAACATATTGTTCGCCCAGCGGTTTCCAATAATTTGCTGGCGATCGCCACCCATGACAGAGAGTAGATTCGACTTCGGGCCGAGCTCGGGTCGCTTGGGATCGATGAGAGCCTCGCCCCACTTGTCCTCAAACTCTTGCTGAGTCATCTCCCCGTTATCGACTGCATCCTTGTCCGCCATCACGGGCTCTTCGGGCACGTATTGGTACCACTGCGTCAAACCTGGGGTGCCGAGTTCGTCGTCACCGTTTAAAATCCCGTCTAGAGCTTCTTCCCACGAAATCGTCTTCCACTTGCCTTCACCGCGGGCGCCCACGCGCTTCAGCGGCTGTTTGATGCGCTTGGCGTCATGCGCAATTTGGATGCCAGCTTGACCCTTGAGGCATGCGATTCCACCTGAACGAGAGCGCGAATCGCGGCTCATGACGTTCAGAGGCTTGACCGCATCGGCGGGGCTCGTGTCGTAGGGAATTGGTCCAACAGGCTGAGTCGTCAGAGCGGAGTAGGGATTACCCGCGATCTTTCGCACTTGTGCCGTGGCTCCGGTGTTGCCGCCATCAGCAAGGCGAACCTTGATCGAACACCACGTATTGCACATCATGCACATTGAGTGGACGATGTCAGTTTCGTTGTAGGTATCGACCAAGTCGCCGCGCCCGTGTTGGGTGGGCTCGAGATACGGATCCTCGAAACCCTGGCGGAAGGTGTACGCCATCGCGGCGGTTCCTGCCACAGCGGCCGCGCCACCAAGGAAGGTGCGACGATTGATCTTGCCCTTTCCTTCGTGGTTGTCCGCTTCGTGCGTGTCCATGATCGGGGCGCCGGCGCGCTTGTCAGTATTCTGTGTCTCGGTCATGATTGAACTCCTTCAGCGGGCGCAATTTGCGTGGTCGGGCCCGGTTCGTGTGTGCCGGAGCGAATCGGCGGGTTGGACCTCGTTCCATTCGGGGTCGTGGTGGCGTGTGCGGAACCGGCCGCAACGCGGTGATCACCGTCGTGGACGAGCTCGTGTGCATGATGGTCCTCAATGCCCGGCTCATGGATCGGCTGCCATTCGGAGACGAGCGAGTAGAGCAGCGCTCCGCCAAACACAAAGAACGCGACGAGAGACCACTCAAGGAAACTCGGGAAGTACGCGTTATCTGGGTATCCCTCGATAACTCCGGGAATCATAGGCGGTATGACGATGTTGAGGCGAACGCCGAACACGCCAATGACGACCATCATGGCTGCCGCAACGATCCAACCGGTCTTCTTCGATAGCGGACTCAGCAGGATAATTGCCGGGATCACCATGACCATGAGTAGTTGCATGATGATGAATGTCCACCAGAATGGGCCGGTTGCCTGAATTTCGAGAATCCTGTGGTGGCTGGCGTCGTGGGCAAGGAACGGGATGAAGTACTCGTAGAAGGTGAGCAGCATGTCGATGAGGACCGCTGCGAGGAGCACTCGGCTCAGTCCGCGAAGGAGCGAGTTATCCGGCTTGCGTCCAGTTCCGCGTGCCTGCCAGTAGTTGACCGCCATGAGCAACGCCGTACCGGACACCATGGCGGATACGACGAAGATGATCGGGAACAGTCCGCCATACCAACCTGAACGGGTGGCGACGACGGCGAAAATCGATCCGGTGCCGCCGTGCACGCCGACGATGGCGAGAGGGATGCCGATAATTCCAAGCACCTTCAGCCACGTTTTCGCACTTGACGGATTGCCGGACATGCCGCGGTGCAGACGCACCGCGATGATGAGTTCAGCAATCAGCAAGGCGATATATAAGACATAGAATCTGACCTCCCACGAGAGTGGAGATGACCAGTGGAACTGATCGAACACCCACGGGAATTTGTGGAGTGCACCTAGATCCATGCCGATCAGCGCCAACGCAACGAACATCGAAATGATCGCGGATAGGAGAGCGGCCCGACCAATTGTCTCGAATTGATACATCCCAAAAACGTAGACAAGGGTCGATAGGAGGAAGGCTCCTGCCGAGAGGCCAACAAAGAAAATATATACCGAGATCCACAGGCCCCACGGCATTTGTGGCCCAAGGTCCGTCATCTGGAGACCTTGGGTTAGCCGCGTCCACACGCCAGGAATTCCAACGAGTATGCCGATTCCTAGTAGTCCGTACCAAAACATTCTTGCCTTGGGGCGCAGGAATGGTTCGCGTCCGTGGCCCTCGTTAAGGAAGCGGCGAATGCCACGACGCTCGTTGGCATCTGCAGGATTTTCACGCTCTACGCTTTTTTCACGTTCGAGTGTTTGCGACATCGTTAATCACCTCAAGTAGTACACACTGGGATTTGTGCCCGACTCTTCCTTGAGGCGGAAGGCACGTGGATCTGCAGCGAACTTAGTCACCACGGAATTCGGGTCGTTCAGATCGCCAAAGTAGCGAGCATCGCCAATGCATGTTTCCACGCAGGCCGGCTCCTCGCCGCGAGGGATGCGGTGTGCACAGAACGTACACTTGCGCACCTGTCCCACAGGCGGTGACCAGACGCCACCACGCTCGCCGAATTCGGTTCCCCACTCGTCGACTTGGAGCTCGTTGAAGCCAACCATTTCGTCTTCGTAAGTTTCGCCGAAGTCAAACGAGCGTGCGCCGTAAGGGCAGGCCGTGATGCAGTAGCGGCATCCGATGCAACGGTCCTTATTGATGACGACGACGCCGTCCTCACCTTTGTAGGTCGCGTTGGCTGGGCACACGAGCACGCAGGGCGGGTCATCGCACTGCATGCACGGGCGTGGAATGCTCATGCGACGTACGTTGGGAAAAGTGCCGACTTCCTCTTCGAGCACCACGTTATACGTGACGCCTGGGGGAGTGCGGTTTTCGGCTTTACATGCGACAGTGCACGAGTCGCATCCAACGCACTTTTGTAGATCAATCACCATGCCCCACTTGGGCTGGTGCTCCGTCTCTTCTTCTGTTGTTAACACAGGATCGTGTGTGGTCACTATGTCACCTCGTCATTGGCGTGATTGGGCGGATAATGACTACTGTATATTAGTTTGCTCGCGACAGGGACTTATTCGTGTGTTTGAGCCAAAAAGTCGGGATGAATAATGTGGCAAATACGTACCGGAATATCCAAAAATCCGCGTGTTATCAATGGTTATGCGACGCCTGTCGAATTAGGTAAGACTTTCATCCCCTTATTTAGCTGGACGCCCACCTGAGGTAGCGCGTGTAAATTTAATGCGATTATTCGGTATTTTCTCAATGGGGTGCACGTTCGCTACATTGAGGACACTATGAAATATTGCGAGTGTAAAGATTATGCGCAAGGAGCGCCTTAAGTACTAAGGCCTAGGACTCATCGGACCCCACACCCTCGTACGAAGTCAAAAAAGACCCTCGAGTGCTGCAGGTAAAAACAGCGAGTCCTCGAAGGTCTTGCGGTGGGCGATACTGGGATCGAACCAGTGACCTCTTCCGTGTGAAGGAAGCGCGCTACCACTACGCTAATCGCCCATAGGCTCCAGATCTGGGGAAGGTTTTTGCCTCGAGATCCAGGTCTGGATGCCACCTGACAATAGCCGAGACGGTGTGGTCAGTGCAAATGAGCCACACGGTGGTACACCTCATGTTTTGCGGATTAGACAACCTCAGGATTTACTCGCTATATTAGTCAAGCACTCAACGAGACGTTGACATGTGCGGACGTAGCTCAGCTGGTAGAGCACCACCTTGCCAAGGTGGGGGTCGCGGGTTCGAATCCCGTCGTCCGCTCGA
>NZ_JBHWPL010000057.1:0-16100 GCF_043424875.1 Trueperella sp.
GGCGCCGACTCTAGCGCGCGAGTATGACGTGAGCCATCCCGAACCTGCAAAATGCAAGCAAGAATTCCTTGAAATTTTCAAAATAGGCACCTGACCTGCGCAAACGCTTGTCTGGATACGATCCATTTAAACTTACTGCAAGTAAAGTCCGACCAACTACACAAAAAGCCTGAACTTTCGTTCAGGCTTTGGAGTGGACCCTACCGGACTCGAACCGATGACACACGCGGTGTAAACGCGTTGCTCTACCAACTGAGCTAAGGGTCCGCGGAATATCCTAACCGCGAATTGCTCAGATGGAAAGTTTGGTGGCTCGCCCGCGCTAGCTCACAATTTGGAAGGCCGTCCAGCCTGTTGGCAGGTATCGGGTGGTCGTCACCATCAGGCCAGCCGTGCGCGCAGCCTCATCGATATCCTCCATCGGAACCGTCAGCGGTTGGCTCGGATCCGGGACTATCAGCCAAATGTAGGCATCCTCATCGGCGAAACCCGCGCGGCAGTCAACCAGGAGGTCTGCGAGATCGTCGGTATCGCCGTCGTCGGACCTCCACCACGCGATCGCGCCGTCAGCCGATCCGCGATAGTCCTCATCCTCGAGCTGCTCCCCCGTGATCTCCTCGATCGTCGAACGCAACTCCATGTCGACGTCGTCGTCAAACCCAAACTCCTGAATGAGCTGGCCAGATTCGAAGTCGAAATCCTTACCCGTAGCCCGGGACACATCCGCCGCCTTTCGCGTCATCTCGTCATGCATCGCCATTCTAAAGCGTTTGCGATGATGATACGAAACTTCCGTGGCGAGTGCGCGATGAATGATACGGGCGCGCTCGCGTGCGATTTCGTGAGAGTTCTCCTACCTCGGTTCGTGGTTATCGGTGGGGTCTTTGGACCTAAAAAGGTAACCTAGGTATGAACGCGCGATTTGGTACATCGCGCAGACGAACTTACAGAGGAGTAAATCGTGAGTCAACAGCCAATTAGGCCCCTCATTAATGGCTTACTGAGCCAGGTTCCGGACATCAATCCGGAGGAAACACAGGAATGGATCGACTCGATCGAAGGGCTCATTGAGAGCCAAGGCGCTCCGCGTACCCGCTACCTCCTGCAGGCGATGCAGAACCACGCTCGTCGTCGCGGAATCTCGATTCCGCCGAACATCGTCACCCCGTACGTCAACACCATCGGCATCGATGATGAGCCGTACTACCCCGGTGACGAGAACCTTGAGAAGGAAATTCGCCGCTGGACCCGCTGGAACGCCGCCGTCATGGTGACCCGTCAGCAGGATCCCGACATCGCAGTTGGCGGACACATCTCGTCCTACGCCGCGCAGGCCACCCTGTACGAGGTGGGCTTCAATCACTTCTTCCGCGGCA
The DNA here is from genome assembly GCF_043424875.1 of Trueperella sp. Classification (NCBI taxonomy): domain Bacteria; kingdom Bacillati; phylum Actinomycetota; class Actinomycetes; order Actinomycetales; family Actinomycetaceae; genus Trueperella; species Trueperella sp. The sequence continues at coordinate 1,377 of NZ_JBHWPL010000057.1, forward strand.
AGAACGCTCCCGGCGGTGGCGATCAGGTCCTGTTCCAGGGTCACTCCTCCCCCGGTAACTACGCGCGTGCCTTCCTTGAGGGCCGCCTGACCGAGGCTGACCTCGACTCGTTCCGCCAGCAGGCCTCGCGCCGCTCGGGGGGACGCGGTCTGCCCTCCTACCCGCACCCGCGCCAGATGCAGGACTTCTGGGAGTTCCCAACGGTGTCGCTTGGCCTTGGCCCGATCTCGGCCATCTACCAGGCGTGGTACAACCGTTACCTGCACGAGCGCGGCCTGAAGGACACCTCGCAGCAGCACGTGTGGGCGTTCCTTGGCGACGGCGAGATGGACGAAGTCGAGTCGCGCGGCGTGCTGCACTTAGCGGCTGGCCAGAACCTCGACAACCTGACCTTCGTCATCAACGCGAACCTGCAGCGGCTCGACGGGCCTGTGCGCGGCAATGGCAAGATCATCCAGGAGCTCGAGGCATCGTTCAAGGGTGCTGGTTGGAACGTCATTAAGGTCGTGTGGGGCCGCGAGTGGGATGAGCTGCTGCAGGCCGATAAGGACCGCGCGCTCGTCAACCTGATGAACGAGACCGTCGACGGCGATTACCAGACCTTCAAGGCGAACGACGGCGCGTACGTGCGCGAGCACTTCTTCGGCCGCGATCCGCGCACCAAGGCCATGGTTGCCGACTGGTCGGATGAGAAGATCTGGGCGCTCAACCGCGGCGGTCACGACTACCGCAAGGTGTACGCGGCCTACAAGGCGGCGACCGAGCATAAGGGTCAGCCGACCGTCATCCTCGCCCACACGATTAAGGGCTACGCGCTCGGCTCGAACTTCGCTGGTCGTAACTCGACCCACCAGATGAAGAAGCTGAACTCTGACGATCTGAAGCTTCTGCGCGACACCCTCGAGCTCGACATCTCGGATGATCAGCTCGACGATCCGTACGAGGCTCCGTACTTCAAGCCCTCGCCGAAGAACCCGGCGCTTGAGTACATGCACGAGCAGCGCCGGAAGCTCGGTGGCTACCTGCCCGAGCGTCGCGTCGTTGAGCAAGGCGTCACGATGCCTGATGAGAAGCACTGGGACGTGCTCAAGGGAGGTTCCGGTAAGCAGAAGGTGGCGACGACGATGGCGTTCGTCCGTCTGCTCAAGGATCTGCTGCGTGATAAGGAGTTCGGCTACCGCATCGTGCCGATCATTCCGGATGAGGCTCGTACGTTCGGTCTGGACTCGATCTTCCCCACCGCGAAGATCTTCAACGTTCACGGCCAGAACTACACGGCTGTCGATTCCGATCTGTTGCTGAACTACAAGGAGTCGGAGAAGGGCCAGATCCTGCACACCGGCATCACGGAGGCAGGTTCGAACGCGGCGTTCACCGCAGTTGGAACCTCCTACGCGACGCACGGTCTGCCGATGGTTCCGGTCTACATCTTCTACTCGATGTTCGGATTCCAGCGCACCGGTGATCAGTTCTGGCACGCGGGCGATCAGTTGGCTCGCGGCTTCATCATGGGTGCGACCGCTGGCCGTACCACGCTGACCGGCGAGGGCCTGCAGCACATGGACGGTCACAGCCACGTCCTGGCATCGACCAATCCGGCCGTCGTCCAGTACGATCCGGCCTACGCCTACGAACTGCGCCACATCATTCGCGACGGCATCGTCCGCATGTACGGCGATGGTTCGGATGGCCGCGATCAGGACGTCATGTACTACATCACGATCTACAACGAGCCGATTCACCAGCCCGCTGAGCCGGAGAACGTTGACGTGGAAGGCATCCTCAAGGGTATCTACCGCATCGAGGAGCCGGAGGGCGATGGACCGACAGTCCAGCTCTTCGCTTCCGGCGTCGGTGTGCCGTGGGCGCGCGACGCTCGCGACATGCTCCGCGAGGACTGGGGCGTTTCCGCCGGCGTGTGGTCTGTGACGTCGTGGCACGAGCTTCGTAAGGAAGGTCTCGAGGTCGACGAGTTCAACTACCTCAACCCGGATAAGGAGCCGCGCAAGGCGTACCTGACCCAGAAGCTCGAGGGTGAGGCCGGCCCGGTCATCGCCACCTCGGACTTCGAGAAGCAGGTCCAGGACGCGATCCGCCCATGGGTCCCGACCGACTACTACGTGCTCGGCGCCAACGGCTTCGGCATCGCGGACACGCGCGCTGCTGCCCGCCGCCACTTCCGCATCGATTCCGCGTCGATGGTCGTGCGAGCGCTTCAGGCTCTGGCTGACCGCGGCGAGATCGACCGCTCGAAGGTTGGCGAAGCGATCAAGAAGTACGAGCTCCTCGACGCCGAGGCTGGCGAAGACGGCTTGGCGAACCCGGACGAGCCGGCCGTCTAGGCCACGCTCTGACGGGCCGGTCGTCTAGGCCACGCTCGGGCGGGCCGGCTGTAAAGGCGACGATCGGGTCGTAACGCGCTCTGACGTAACGCGCTAGGTGCCCGGTGGGAACACTCCCACCGGGCACCTTTCTGTCCGCCTCGCCTCGCCGTGCTCACCCCTTACCAATCTGGCCAGCCCCTCGCCTCCTTCCGCTCTCCCCTTACCAATCGGGTCAGCACCTCACCTCCCTGCACTCTCCCCTCGCGCAAACGGGGCAACTTCCTACCAAACCGGGCAGGAACTTCCTGCACCATTTAGAGAGAACCTGCACCACTTGCAGGAAAGAGCCGGCCAGACATAGGTCAGTCATGAACCGAGTGCGGGACAGGCGCTGGGCATGTGCGAGCCCGGCCCAGGCCGGACGAGCACCAACTCACCAACCGAGGCCCGCCCCTCGCTCTCCTTGCGCTCTGCACTTGCGCAACCGGGGCAACTTCCTACCAAACCGGGCAGGAACTTCCTGCACCATTTAGAGAGAACCTGCACCACTTGCAGATAAGGGGCCGGGTCAGGCACGGGCCGGGTCGGCTACTTCATGGCCTTACCGGTCTGTTCCGGCAGGGCGAAGGCGGCGACGGCCGCCGTCGCAAAGGCCACCGAGAACACACTAAATGCCAACGCGTTCCCGCCGATCCCGACGAAGACCGGCGTCAACAGCGGAGTAATGATCGAGGCGATGCGCCCAAACCCAGCGGCCGCACCGGTGCCCGTGCCACGCACATTCGTGGGGTACAGCTCCGGACCAATCGCATACAGAGCGCCCCACGCGCCAAGGTTGAAGAAGCTCAGCATCATCCCGGCGGCGATAATCTGCCACGGCTCCCCCGCCTGGCCGTACAGGATGGCGGCAACGGCCGAGCCGGCCAAGAACATGGCGAGTGTACGGCGTCGTCCGATGACCTCAATGAGCCAGGCCGCAGCCGCATAGCCCGGGATCTGGGCCAGCGTAATAATCAGCGTGAATTCAAACGAGCGCACGAGCGTGAAACCCTGCGCCGTGAGCAGAGAAGGAATCCACGTAAACGCCCCGTAGTAGGAGAAGTTGATCATGAACCAGATGATCCACAGGGCGACCGTGCGCTTGCGCATCGAGACCGACCAGATCGTGAGGTGCTTTTCTTCCTCAGGGATCGAGGCCTCGTGGGCCTGCAATTCGGCAACGGAGTCGATGGTTTCGCCTTCGTAGGTGTATTCGGCGCCGGCGGATGCTTCGTATTCGCGAACGGTCTGCTCCGCCTTGGCGAACTCGCCCGTCAGCTCTTGGAAGCGCACGGATTCTGGGGTCTTCAAACGGATGATCAGGGCGTAGAGCGCGGGGACGGCCCCGAGGAGGAAGCCCCAGCGCCAGCCGTCGTCGTAGGGAGCGACGACGAAGTACCCGATGAGCGCCGCCGCGATCCAGCCCAGCGCCCAGAAGGCTTCCAGCCACACAATCACGCGGCCGCGGATGTTCTTCGGCGCGAACTCCGAGACGAACGTGGAGGCAACGGGCAGCTCAGCACCGAGGCCAAAGCCCACGATGAAGCGCAACACCAAGAGCATGCCAAGACCCGCCACGAGGGCGGAGGCACCGGTGGCAACGCCGTAGATGAGCAGGGTCAGGGCGAAGACCATACGGCGCCCGATCCTGTCGGCGAGCAGGCCGCCCACGGTCGCGCCGATCGCCATGCCCACGAAGCCAATGGAGATGATCCACGAGCGCTCCGTATCCGAGAGGTTCCACTGCTGTGCGAGCGCTGCGACGATGAAGGAAATGAGGCCGACATCCATCGCGTCGAGGGCCCAGCCGATACCCGTGGTGCCAATGAAGTTACGAAGCTTCTTGGTAAAGGGCAACCGTTCGAGGCGCTCCCCGCGTGTGAGGAATTCGCCCTCGGTGTTGGTGTTGCTCATATTGTCTCCTTTAACAGCGCCAATGAGCGTCAGTGGACATAGAATAGGCTAGTTAAAATCTTCGTTCCAAGGAGTGCAGTGACTCTTATCAATATTGGCTGGGACTTCTTGAAAAGGAAGAAGGCGGCGTTCGGCGCGATCGTTGCACTTCAAGTCCTCCAAGTGCTTCTCAGCCTTGTACTTCCGGCCATCAATGCCAAAATCATTGATGACGGAATTATTCCCGAAAACGTCCCGCTCATTTGGCGCCTTGGCGGCATCATGCTCGGCATCGCTATCTTACAGATCCTCGCGATGGTTGGCGCAATTTATCTCGGCGCTAAGACAGCCATGGAACTCGGCCGCGAACTGCGTGCCAAGACGTTCCGTCAGGTGCAGTCCTTCTCGGCCACCGATCAGCACAAGTTCGGCGCGCCCACGCTCATCACGCGAACCACCAATGACGTGACTCAGGTTCAGATGGTCATCCTGCTGACTTTCACGGTGATGATCATGGCCCCGATCATGGGCTTTGGCGGCGTGTTCATGGCCATCCAGCAAAACGCCAAGCTCTCACTGCTCCTCATCGTGGTCGTTCCGCTCCTTGGCGCCCTCATCCTGCTCGTCATGCGCGCCCTCAGCCCGCGCTACCGGATTCAGCAAGAGCGCATCGACCGCATCAACACGCTGCTACGCGAACAACTCACCGGCGTTCGCGTGATCCGCGCGTTCGTCCGACAGGACACCGAGCGCGAGAAGTTCGACACCGCGAACAAGAACCTGCGCGAAATCTGGCTCCAGATCGGCTTCCTCTGGGCGTTCATGATGCCGGCGGCGAACCTCGTGATCGGCGTCGCCTCGGCCGCCGTCGTCTGGTTTGCCGGCCACCTCATCGAAGCCGGCGACATGCAGGTCGGCGCGCTCACCGCCTACATCACCTACCTCATGATGATCATGATGGCCGTGATGATGTCCGGCATGATGGTCATGCTCTTCCCGCGCGGCGAGGTTTCTGCCAAGCGTTTGCAAGAGATTTACGACGTCGATCCGTCGATTAAAGCACCCGCTTCGCCCACGCCGTTGCCGGCTGGTCCGATCAGTTTCGAACTCGACAACGCTTGCTTGAAGTATCCCGGCGCGGAAGAGCCGGTTCTGAACGACATCAACATGACGTTCGCGCCCGGCAAGGTCACGGCCCTCATTGGTTCAACCGGTTCGGGTAAGTCCTCGGTCATTCGCCTGCTCCCGCGCGTCATCGACGCCACGGGCGGCGAGGTCCGGGCCGGCGGCATCCCCGTCACCGACCTCGACCCCAAGGAGTTGCGCTCCCGTATTGCGCTCGTGCCACAGCGCGCCTTCCTGTTCTCGGGCACGATCGCCTCGAATGTGGCGGGCTCCCCGAGTGCCGACGTCGCTCTGGATCCCGAACGCGTCACGCGCGCCCTGCAGGCCGCTCAGGCGTGGGAATTCGTGGAGAAACTCGAGAAGGGCATCGACGCCGAGGTTGAATCCGGCGGCAAGAACTTCTCCGGCGGGCAGCGCCAGCGCCTCACGATTGCGCGCGCGATCTACCGCTGCCTGCCCGACGAGAACGGCGAGCGCCAAGCGGACCTGCTCATCTTTGACGATTCGTTCTCCGCGCTCGATTTCATCACCGACGCACGCCTGCGATCCGGCCTGCGCTCCTTCGTGGGCGACATCGCCGTGTTTATCGTGGCCCAGCGCGTGTCCACGATCCGTCAGGCCGACGAGATTCATGTTCTCGACGCCGGCGCCGTGGTTGGCCGCGGACGGCACGAAGAGCTGTTGGAGACCTGCGAGACGTATCAAGAGATTGTCGCATCGCAGCTGAGCGCAGAGGAGGCACGATGAGAGGCCACGGTGGTGGCGGCGGCGCAAACCCGTTCGCCAACGACGCTCGCGATGTCAAGGGTGCACTCCTTCGCCTCGCCCGGATGATGCGCTCGGAAAAGCTTCGCATCCTCATCTCCGTCATCTTGATGGCGTTCGCGGCCATTGGCACGGCGCTCACGCCGAAGCTGCTCGGCGACGCCACAAACGTGATTGTGGACGGCATGCAGGCCGACGGCGTCGATTTCTCGGCGCTGGCTCGCGTGCTGGGCCTCGTCGTCGGGCTCTATGCCCTCGCCGCGATCACGAACTTTACGGCGGGAATCTTCATTCGTCAGATCGTACAGAACTTGGGCTACCGCCTGCGCGCGGCAGCACAGGCGAAGATCGATCGACTCTCGCTCTCGTGGCTCGACAAGCAGCCGCGTGGCGACCTGCTCTCGCGTGTCACGAACGACATCGACAACATCACCCAGACCCTCATGCAGACGCTGAATCAGGTCATCATGTCGATCTATAGCCTGATCGGCATCTTGGCGCTGATGATTTGGATTTCGCCCTCGCTGACGTTCATGACGTTGATCGTCATGCCGCTGGGCATTGTGGCGCTCGTGTTCATCCTCAAGAAGGCGCGCCCGCAGTTCCGCATGCAGTGGTCGAAGACCGGCGAGGTGTCCTCGATCGTCGAAGAGTCCTTCACGGGCCTCGACGTCGTGACGGCATACGGCCTCGAGGACGAATTCGAGGAGATCTTCGACGAGGCGAACTACGGGTTGTACGAGGCCGGCTACAAGGGCCAGTTCATCTCGCAGCTCGCGCAGCCGACCATGGGCTTCGTGGCCAACATTGGATTCGTGATCGTGGCCGTCATGGGCGGCCTGCAGGTGATCAACGGCCAGCTCACGATTGGTGGCATGCAGGCCTTCATCCAGTATTCGCGCCAGCTCAACCAGCCGATCTCCACCCTCGCCTCGATGGCGAGCATGCTCCAGTCCGGCGCGGCATCGGGCGAGCGTATCTTCGACTTCCTTGACACCGAGGAGATGGCACCAGACGCCAAGGCCGACTACCGCGACCTCATCCCCGCAGACGAGCTCAAGGGCTCCATCGGGTTCGAGAACGTCGAGTTCTCCTACGAGGAAGGAATCCCGGTCATCAACGGCCTGAACCTGAAGGTCGACAGAGGAGACCAGATCGCGATCGTCGGCCCGACGGGCGCCGGCAAGACGACCCTCGTCAACCTCCTTATGCGCTTCTACGAGATCGACGGCGGCCGCATCACCCTCGATGACGTCTCCACCCGCGAGTTCTCCAAGGATTCGCTACGCTCCGAGATCGGCATGGTTCTTCAGGACACGTGGCTGTTCGAGGGAACGATCGAGGAGAACATCGCGTTCGGCAAGGACGGCGCCACCCACGCCGAGGTTGTGGCAGCGGCGAAAGCGACGGGCGTGGATCGCCTGGTGCGCCAATTGCCCGACGGCTACAACACGAAGATCGACGACGAGGGCGGCAACATTTCCGCCGGCGAGAAGCAGCTGTTGACGATCGCCCGCGCCTATCTCTCGGATCCTGCCGTGCTCATTCTCGATGAGGCCACGTCCTCGGTCGATACCCGCACCGAGATGCTCGTCCAGCGCGCGATGAATGAGCTGCGCGAGGGGCGCACGTCCTTCGTGATCGCCCACCGCCTGTCAACGATTCGCGACGCCGATCTCATCATCGTCATGGTCGATGGCGACGTCGTCGAGCAGGGTACGCACGAGAGCCTGCTGGCACACCACGGCGCCTACTATGACCTGTATCAATCGCAGTTCAGCGGGCCGGGCGTCGTCATCGAAGACACCGAAGAGGACGCTCCGGCGCCTACCTCAGGACAGTCCTGGGGCCACGGCGGCGGGTTCTAGAGCCTAGTCGTCGAAGCCGTTGGCTTGGAGGGCCGTCAGGATCTCGACGAGTTCGCCGGGAGTGTCGGCGGTCTTCCACGCGAGCGCCTCTTCCTCCGGCCACGAGTCGCCCCACGTGACGAGGATCGTGCGCACGCCGTGCTGGCGCGCTCCCTCGATGTCGTAGATCCGGTCCCCCACCATCACGACGTCGTCGCGTAGTGGCACGTCCATGCCCTGCTCCTCGCGAGCGCCCTCGTCGAGGAATCCGGCGGCCTTGAGCTGGTTGAGCGCCTCTTCGACCACGGCGGGTTTGCCGAGGTGGACCTCATCGGGCTGCGATCCGCACAGGATGTCAATGTGGCCGACCAAGCCGAGATTGCGCACGACCTCTTCGGCCACCGTCTGAAGCTTCGACGTGGCGAGCGCGACGGCGAAGCCCTTCTCTCGCACGGTGTCGAGCAGATCAACAACGCCCTCGAACACGGGGGTTTGATGGTGGACCTTGTCGTAGCTTGCCCGGTAGTACTCGATGTAGGCCTCGATGTCCGGCTCGGCCACGCCGAGATGGGCGAAGCTCGAGGTCAGCGGAGGCCCGACGTAGCGCCTATAGGTGTCGTCGGGCTGGTCAAGACCAGCGAGCTCGCGCATGGTCTGGGAAATCGTCTGGGTAATGATCGGCCCGGAATCGGCCAGCGTGCCATCAAGATCAAAGAGAACTGCGTTAACCATTAAACATCGAACATCGAGATGTCGCCTGCGCCGACCCTCTCGATCATTGCCTCTCCACTCGACAGGTCGATCACCGTGGTCGGGCCATCTTCGCCAACGGGCCCATCCACCACAATATCGACGGCGTTTCCAAGCTGATCATTAATGATCCAGCCCTCGGACATCGGCTCGTCCTCGCCCGGCAAAATGAGAGTGGAGGACAGGAGCGGCTCGCCGAGTTCAGCCACGATCGCCTGCGTGATCCGATGGTCAGGGATGCGCGCGCCCACGGTGGCCTTCTTGGGGTTGAGGGTCATGCGCGGCACCTCCTTCGTGCCCTTCATGATGAAGGTGTACGGGCCGGGCGTCAGCGCCTTGATCAGCCTGAAGAAGGAGTTGTTGATGATCACGAGCGAACCGAGCTGGGCGAAGTCGTGGCACAGGAGCGTGAAGTGGTGCTTGTCTCCGACCTGACGGATCGTGCGGATGCGGTCGAGTCCTTCCTTATTGCCGAGCGTGCATGCGATGGCATATCCGGAATCGGTGGGCAGTGCGATCACGTCGCCGTTTCGAAGGCGATCAACGACCTTGCGCACGAGCCTCGGCTGAGGATCTTCCGGGTGGATTTCAACGAAGGATGCCATTAGTTTTCCTCGTCCATCGTGGCGATCGCCAGAGAGAGGTCGTCGATCATCTCGTCTGGTGCGCCCTCGTCCTTGAGAATGTTTACGTATCCACGAGCTTCGTCGATTTTGTTCGCCTCGAGTGCGGCGTTGACGAGTTCTTCGCCCACGGTGGGCGTCTGGGTCTGGGGCTGCCAGCGGCCAAGTCCGAGCTGAATCGCGGCGTCGTGCTGACCGGTCTCTCGCAGAAGCTTCACGCCCTCGGCGAGCGCCAATCCGGATTCGTCACGATCGGCGGCCGTCTCAAGGAATCGCCGAGCCGATTCGGCGTCGTTCCCGCCAGAGAGCCGCGCGAGCTGAACCAGCGGATACCACGCTCGCGGATCGGAACCGATCTCCTCGCTCAGTGCATACAGGATGAGCTCGGGATCCGTGGTTGGCTCGCTCGTCTCTGCCGTGACCCTCTCGCCGGTGAGCGGATCGGCCGGATTGCGATCGTTCTCAGCATTCTTGATGATCGAAGCCAGTTCCTCGAATGCCGCAATATTGTTCGGATCGTTCGACAGCTCGTCGCGCAATTCGACGGCTCGCTGGATCTGTGGTGTGTCTTCGCCGTGGTGAGTCGCATCGAAGAGCTGACGCATGAGTTCTATAAATGCCATACCCTGATCCTAGCCGATTCGGAAATCTCCCATGAATCCGATCTCAACTTCCCTCCAGGAGTGAACATGGTCGACCAACACGATCTTGCCCTTGCCCGTGCTCGCGTGCTGCTTGCGCAGATCGCACCGGAGATCCCCGGGGATGAGATCGTCCCAGGTGCCGATTTAACGGATGACCTCGGCCTCGATCTCGTCTCTGTCTGGGCCCTTGCCACCGGCTTGGAGAAAATGGCGAAAGTGGAGATCAACGACGCCGATATCGCGGCAGCCACGTCGCTTGGCAGCCTGCTTAACCACGCGCTATCCGACGTTCCGCTCGAGTACCAGCAGGCCGACGAAGGCAGTGGCGCCGCGAGCGACGATTCGAAGAGCGACGCCGGGAAGAGCGACGCCGGAAATCACGCCGACGAGGCTGCGACGAGCGACGATGCCCCAGACGAGGACGATGACACGCCGGAGAACCTGCAGTCTGCCTTGGAGGATTTGGCGGATCTCTTTAACTCGTGAGCTCCTCTTTCGGACGATCCCGACACTTTCCACGGCGGCACTGTCAATAATTCACCAAAGCGCACCGAATGACGTAAGCTACATGCGCCGGTGATTTTTCCCGGCATTGGTCAGTCACGTAGCCACCCCCATGGTCATCGTCTTCTCACCATCGATGGTGGCTGACCAAATGAGGCGGGGCTTAGTGCGTGTGCCCCGCCTCATCCTTTTGGATTGTGTATTCAGTTGTTGGGTGTGGCTAACCGACTCGGTGCAGCCAGCGCACCGGCGCCCCCGCTCCCGCGTAGCGGAACACCTCAAGCTCGTCATCCCAGGCCTGACCAAGGGCGACGTCGAGAAGCCTGCGTAGCTCCTGAGCATCACCGCCTGAGTCTTCAAGTGCCGCCCGGATGCGGTTCTCAGGCACGACGACGTTGCCGAGCTGATCGGTCTGAGCGTAGAAGATTCCGAGGCCTGGTGTGCACGACCAGCGCCCGCCGTCGGTCATCGTGGTGGGCTCCTCGGTGACTTCGAAGCGCAGATGCTCCCAACCCCCAAGGGCGGATGCGATCTGCGCGCCCGTGCCAGCTTCACCGGTCCACGAGACTTCGCCGCGGTTCATATTCGGCAGGGCGGGCTGCTTCGTCCACTCAAAATGGACGGGATAGCCAAGCACACTTGTGACCGCCCATTCAACGTGTGGTTGAACAGCCGGTGTCACAGAATGAATAAATATGACGCCACGTGTGGCTTTGTTTTTCACCGGAACCTCCTTATGGGTGAAATTCCCCTTAACACCCGGGAAGGTCCGTTACCTCAAGAATGCCACACGTGGGGCCTAAAGTCACGCCTGTGGGATCTCGTGATTGAAGATGTCTGGCACGGTTGGCGCGAGGAACGCGAAGCCGTGATCGAGAAGCTTTTGGGGATGGACCCGCTGGGAGGCCAACACGGCTTCGTCTGCAAAGTCCTGAAGCGCCAGTCGCATCGCGAATTCTGGTGCTCGGATGAACGCTGGGCGGTTGAAGTGATCGGCGAGATCCTGGTGCCACTCCTTGTTCTGCACGGGATCCGGACTCGTCATGTTCACCGGACCAGAGATGTCGTCGTGCAGGAGCAGGTACAGGAGCGCGCGTACGTAGTCGTCGCGTGCGATAGTGGGCATCCAGTTGCTGCCATCGCCCAGCTGAGCGCCGAGACCGATGCGGTACGGGTGCTGGAGAATGCCGAGCATGCCGCCGTCGGCGCCCATGACGAGCCCGGTGCGGACGTTGACGGTACGGATGCCGACGTCGGCCGCGCGGTTTGCTTCCGCCTCCCACGCGCTACACAGCTCGCCGAGGAATCCCCCGCCGTTGGGGCTGTCTTCGGTGAGGATCTGGTCGCCGTTGTCTGCCCCGTAGTAGCCCACGGCTGAGCCGCTGATGAGCACCTCGGGGCGATCAGTGCGCGCTTTGAGCGCGTCGACGATTGTTCGGACCGAATCGATTCGCGAATTCCACAGGACTTCCTTGTAGGAATCGGTCCACGGCCGGCTAAACAGCCCGGCGCCGTTCAGGCAGATCACGCCGTAGGCGCCGTCGAAGACGGACACGTCGATGCGACCGTCGGCCGGATCCCACTGGAAGTCCTCGACGCCGCTGATGGGTTCGGCGTCGTTGGAACGAACAAGCCGGCGGACGTCGTAACCTGCGGATAGTGATGCCTCGATCAGGCGCGAACCGATAAAGCCGGATGCGCCGGCGAGAACGAGAATGGGTGTAGTCATGATTGCTGCTCCCTAAGTTGACGGAACGCTTCCTTCTTCAGCGAGCGTTCCAGTCGGTCAATGTAGAGGTAACCATCGAGGTGGTCGACCTCGTGTTGGACGAGCTGGCCCCAGATTCCATCGCCTTCGACGACGACGGGGTTGCCATCGAGGTCGATACCCTCAGCGCGCGCATACACTGCGCGCTTGCAGGGGAACCACAGTTCGGGGACGGATAGGCAGCCTTCGTCGTCGTTTTGGAACTCGTCGGTGGACATGTCGGTGATAACGGGGTTGAGAATGTATCCGGTGTTGCCCTCGATGTTCCACGAGAATGCGCGGTAGGAGACTCCGATCTGGTTAGCCGCGAGTCCGGCGCGCCCTGGCTCATCCACAGTTTCTAAGAGGTCCTCCACGAGCTGCTCAATGCCCGACGTGATCTCCATGATGGGATCGCAGGGCGTGCGGAGGACGGGGTCACCAATGATGCGGATGTCTCTTTTAGCCATGGTGGCATTGTCTCACTGTCGGCGCGTCGCCGCGTACACCTAAGCGCAATGCGAAAGCCCGATACCAGCACTTTTCGTGTTGATACCGGGCTTCTGGAGTGGCTCCCGCGGTTGGACTCGAACCAACAACCCTTCGATTAACAGTCGAATGCTCTGCCATTGAGCTACGCGGGATTGCGACTTGATTACTTTAACAAACTGATGTGTAAAAGCGAATTTTCAAGTGCGATTTTTCGGCCAGTGTGGGTCGTTCCACAACCCGCTAGGCGTCGTCGAGGCCGACGGCCTCTCGGAGCTGGCCTTCGAACGCGTCGAGAGCCTCCTGATCAGTCTCGTCAATCTCGGAATCGATGATGATCTGCGTAAACAGAGTGTCGTCGGGGTTTCGGCGGACTTGACCGCGCGCGATCGCGCCGGACGGAAGTTCTTCGACCTGGCGGTAGACAATCGATCGCTCGATGCGTTCGCGGATCATGGTGATCGCTGTGCCGTCGGCGTCGCGCGGGATTGCGAAGGACATGGGCGCGTTGCGCGGGTGGACGAAGGTCAGAGCAAGGGTGTTCGTATCGTCGTCCCACGATCCCGCTTCGAAATCTGACCAAGAGTAGATGTCCCGTTCCCCATCTGGGGCGACGACGGCCATGAATCCGTCCCAGCCCGCGATCCAGACGCCTTCGGATTCGGGTTCGACGGGAGTCGCCGCAGCCGGCATGTGGCCGGCGTCGTCGACGAGGTGCGCCGGGAACTTCTTACGACCAAACATTCACGATCTCCTCTACTGCCGCGGGTGCAGGAAGATAGGAGCCATCGGAGCCGGACTTGATATTTTGCGCTGCAAAGAATCCGAGCACCGCGAGGATGAGACCAAAGACGAGGCCACCGATCATGTTGCGGCGCTGCGAGCGCTTGAGCTGCTCACGCATCTCAGGTGTGAGTGCGTCTTTCCCGGTGGGACGCGGCTGCGTTGTCTCCTCGGAACGATCGTCCATCGGCCATACCTTCCATCAACATCATGAAACATGACCACCATAGCCGAATGACGATGCCCAGTCGGCTAGCGATTCGCGGTCAGCACAGCTTCTGCCTCGACTGCGGTGACGGGTTGGCCAATCGTGTCCGTGAAGGCGTCGCCGGGCACGTTGTACCAGTTGGCGGTGCCTGCGAACCTGATAGAGACGTCCCACGAGATGTGTACGGCCGGGGTGTACGTTCCGGGGCGCGTGTATTGGCCGCGCGCGTCCCCATCTGGATACGGGCCACCCGGCCCTGCGGTGGTGAACTGGGTGCCGTCACCGAGATCCCACGTGAATGCGGTCGGGTGGAATTGCAGTTCGAGCGGAGTGTTCAAGACGGTAACGTTCGCCGTGTATGGGCGCGCGCTCGAAGCGAAGTAAACATCCTTGTTAATGACGACCTCACCCGAGCCCGGCTCGAGCGTAAGCACACCGGAGGCGATGATGGTTTGGGCGTTCTCGCGAATGTAGATGCCGAGGTCCGCCACCGTCATGACGGCGGGAGCCGCGGCTGCGTCGCCCGGTTCCGTGGCCGTGCGGTTCAGGCAGTATTCCGCGAGTGGGCCGGAGAACTGGGCACCCTCGAAATATCCTGCGCCCGAGCTCGAGTAGGTGCCAAAGTATTGATCGCACATTTGGTCCGCGGTCAGTCCCTCGAGCTCTGCAAGAATGCCGGTCTTCGGTGGCTCGACCGGCTGCGCAACGGGCACTCCGGTACGTCCTCCCCCGCCGCCCGGGTTTGAAACTGGATTTCGTCCCACTGGCTCTTCGGAATACTCGGAAACAATCGTCACGGTTGATCCTGAAGTCGACGCTTCCCAACTTCCGGTAATTTCATCAGAATCTGGACCCGTTGCGAAGAAGAATAGGAAGATTTCAATCCCCACCATTACAAGTCCTTCTCACCGAACATCTCCGGTACGAGAATGTCGAAAGATCTCACCAGCAACTTCCCGTCAACTTCCTTTATTCCAATCACA
>NZ_JBHWPL010000058.1:0-5875 GCF_043424875.1 Trueperella sp.
GGTGACGCCGCGACGTCGGTCGATCTAGTGACGGGCGTTCGCCGCCCGGTGGCACTGGCCGGCCCCGCTAACCGCGCAGGCCGCCTCGTTGCGGACGCGATCTCGGGCAACATGAGCCACGCCGTGCCCAAGACGATCGGAACGTCGATCGTGCGCGTGGGCGAGCTGACGGCCGCCATGACCGGCGCCAACCAGCGCGCGCTCGAGGCAGAAGGCATCGCGCACCATACGATTAGCCTCCACCCGCTCAACCACGCCGGCTACTTCCCGGGCGCGTCCATGATTCACATGCGCGTGCACTTCGGCGACGACGGCAAGGTGCTCGGCGCGCAGGCGGCGGGCAAGGACGGCGTGGACAAGCGCATCGACGTGCTGGCAACCGCGATCAAGGCCGGCATGACGGTCTACGATCTCATCGATCTTGATCTCGCCTACGCTCCGCCCTACGGCGCGGCGAAGGATCCGGTCAACATGGCGGGCATGATGGCCGCCAACGTTCTCGATGGCACGATGCCGATCTGGAACACCAAGGATCTGGACAAGATGCGCGACGAGCGCCTCATCCTCGACGTGCGTTCCGAGGGCGAGTACAAGCGCGGCCACGTGCCGGGCGCACTCAACATCCCGCACACCGAACTGCGCGAACGTCTCGACGAGGTGCGCGAGGCGGCCGACGGCCGCGCCATCGCAGTGTACTGCATGTCCGGCATGCGCTCCTACCTCGCCCTGCGTGTTCTTCAGCAGGCGGGCTTCGACGCCGCCAACCACACCGGCGGCCTCATGACCATGGTGGCGGAGCTGGGCGATCGCGCCCGCAGCGTCATCGTCCAGTAATTGTCAGTCATTGTCAGTCATTTTCGAAACCAACTAAGAACGGAAGTACAAACTATGTGTTCACGTATCACTTGCAGCAAGTGCGGTAAGCCCACCTGGACCGGCTGCGGCCAGCACATCGAGCAGGCGCTCGCGGGCGTTCCGGAGTCGGAGCGTTGCCAGGGCCACGAGGACGAAGGCGGCTCCTTCTTCTCCAAGCTCTTCGGCTAAACCGAGGCTTACTCTTTAACGAGCAAAGGTCCGGCGGGGGTGTCCTCGCCGGACTTTTGTATGTGCGCTTGCGCCGGCGCGCGGCTGGCTCAAGCGGGGCGGGATGTCCCGACGACGCCGGGCGCCCGTCGTCGTCGGATACTCTCAGCTGCCGTACTCAGCTGCCGTACTCAGCGGTCGTATGGCATGGGCGGGAGCGGGGGAGTGTCGCCTCCGCTCGAGTTGTGCGCGAGCCAGTAAGCCCGCTCGGTGGCCACGCCGATTCCGAGCGCTGTGACGACGATGGCGCCCGCGGTAACGGGCTCGGAGGTGACGATCGCGAGCGCGTAGAACGCCGCGCCGCCAAGGATGGTGCCGATAAGGGCCGCGCGAAGATCAAAGCGAGCGAACCGCGCTAGGTGCGGGCTCGCCGTCGCTGTTAAGGCAGACAAGACGATCGTGCCGGCGAGCACGGATCCGACGAGCATAGCGAGTGCTTGCATCATCTGAACGAGCATCTCGCGTCCTTCCGTTGGTGGTGCGCGCGTGCCGGGTGTCGATGCGCCGGGTGTCGATGCGCCGGGTGCCGGAGCGTCGGGGCGGGTTCGACGATTATGTCCCGCTGGCGCCCGCATGGCAATAGCGTGCCCCGGCTGTGAGCGGTTGAGGGCTCGAGCCGGGGCACGGGTTTGTTGTGTCGGCCGGGGTTAGCCTATTCCGACGAGGAACATGGAGTCGTAGTGGAGCGAGCGTCCCATGAACTCAGCGATGAGGATGAGGACGAACGCGCTGACCACGACGGCGGCCAGTGTTCCGGACTTGTTCAATCCCGCGGTGCTGGCCACGCGATAGGCGACGAAGCCGAGCGCCACGGCGCCAAGGCCGAGCAGGACGAGTCGCATCCAGAAGAACCCGCCGCTGAACACGGCTGCGGCCGAGGTGGCAGCAGGATCGGGGTGCATGGCGAGGTTCTGGATGTGAACGACGTAGGAGATGAGGACGGCGACCGCGACGAGCGCCGCGAGCACGGCGCACGCGCGCACGATCTTCACCGAGAGCGCCCACTCCGTGTCGTTGGCGCGCGCGTTGATGTGAGCGACGTTCTGGTCGAAGCCGAGGGTCTTGCGCCAGCCGCGCGATGAGGCGTTGGGGTCGGCGGTAGCCCTCTCCGGGACGCGCACGGGCGCGTGCTCCTTCGCGTTGGGGCGCTGACGGATGAGCGTAACGATCACGATCGCAGCAGCGACGGCGGCCGCGCCCAGCATCAGAGCGGTTGCGAAGAACTGGAACGGCACCACCCACGTGTTCCACGCCGGGATCGTCACGACCGACGAGTAGATCATCGACATCGAGATGACGAGGCCGATGCCCAGCAGCGCCGTGACCACCGCGATGACGCGGCGGATCATCCGGCTGCCCACGTGGAACCACTGCATGATCGCGTAGAGGAATCCGAAGGCGGCAAAGCCGACGCCGAACACGATCTCGCGAGAGAGCCACGAGCTTCCCACGTTGCGGATCACGTTGAAGGTGTTGGTGATGTCATTCATGTGGAACATGGACGCGATGAGGCCGAAGACCATCGCCGGGCCGATCGCATACACGATCGGTGCAACCAGGCGGTTGGAGGTCTTATCGTCAGTCTTCGCGCTGAGCCACAGCTCGAGGACCCCGAGGATGATGAACATGCCAACGCACATCTGCGCGATGACAGTAAACAGAATCATTGGTAATTCGTGAAGGTTCATAATCAGATCTCCATCGGGTTGAGGATCTCGCCGTTGGTGGAATCCCAGGACTGTGCATCCTTGTGTGGCTTGACCACGAGGCGCGGCTTGAGCACGGACGGGTCGGGGAGCGGGGCGATGCCGTTCTCGGTGCCGTACTCGGCACGAAGATCGTCGATCGGCCCCCAGTCGAGTGCGCGCGAGGGGCACGCGCTCACACATGCCGGCTCCTGACCGGTCTCGCGGTAGTCGTAGCAAAGATCGCACTTCGTCATCTGCCCGACCTCGGGATTGAACTGCGGTGCGCCGTAGGAGCAGGCCCACTCGCAGTAGCGGCAGCCCACGCACTTGCCAGGATCGACGTACACGGTGCCGTCGTCGCGCCGGCTCATCGCCGTCGTGGGGCAGACCGTCATACAGATCGCGTCCTCGCAGTGGTTGCAGGCAATCGAGGTGTAGTAGGAAAAGATGGATGGAACTGGAAGTTCCTCGGATGACGACCACGTGCCACCGGTGTACTCGACGACGCGGCGCCAATTCACGCCGGAGGGCAGGTCGTGCTTGTCTTTGCAGGCGATATGACAGGCTTTGCAACCGTTGCACAACGATTGATCAAAGAAAAAGCCGTAATTTCCATCCGGCGCCGTGTACGCTGCCGAATCTTTGTCGGTCATGATTCCCATAGTGATCACGCCTTCTCAACTTGAACAAGATTGGTGTGTTGGGCATTTCCCTTGGCGTAGGCCGTCGGGTGCAGAGTCGTGAGCGTGTTAATGTTTCCGCCCACATCGACGCCATTTTCGTCGGCCTTATACCAGGCACCTTGTGGTAGCGAGGTGACCCCCGGCATGATCCTCTGCGTGACATGTGCACGGGTGCGGACGCGGCCACGATCGTTGAAAACCTCGACCATGTCGCCGTTCGAAATGTTGCGCTTCTTGGCATCAATCGGGTTGATCCACAACATCTGCGGATGCGTCTCCTTGAGCCACTCAAGATTCGCGAACGTCGAATGGACGCGGGCCTTGTAGTGGTGGCCGATGCACTGTAGCGGGTAGGTTTCGTTCGTCCGCGCCTCGGCGGCGCTTTCGAATGTGTCCATGTGCTCGGGTAGAGCGGTAATGACGTCGCCCTTCATCGGGTTGTCAAACTCCCACTCCTGCTTCCAATCCCACAGAGTCGAGGAGAAGATTTCGATCTTCCCGGATGGGGTGTCCAGAGGGTTCGCCTCGGGATCGTCGCGGAAGTCCTTGAGCGGGATCGGAGGTCCGTCTGGATCCTCGTAGCGGTACACGCCCATGTCCCTGAGCTCGTCCCACGTGGGGAATCCGGGATTCTCCTTGCGAGTCTCTTCGACGAGCCACTTGGCCCACTCTTCGCGGGTGCGGCCCTCCGAGTATTCCTCCTTGACCCCGAGACGTTCGGCGAGATCAACGGCGACGTCGTAGGAATCGCGAATCTCAAACGCCGGCTCGATCGCCTTCTCGTGGAACATGTAGTGGGCGGTTTCGCCAACGTACTCCGAGTGCCCGACGTCCCATCGCTCCGGGCCGAGCGTGTCCGGCAGAACGAGATCTGCGTACTCGGCGGACGGCGTCATCATCGGTTCGAAAACGACGATGAACTCACACAGCGACTCATCGCGCATGATCTCCAACGTCTTGTTGATGTCGCCGTGCTGGCCAGCGAACTTCGAGCCGCCGTACTGCAACTGGAACTTGATGGATGTGGGCAGTCGATCCACGCCGCGGATGCCGTCCTTGGTGGCGGTCATCTCCTCGCCGCGGGTGACGGCGTCGGTCCACAAGTAAATAGGAATCGTTGCCTGGACGGGGTTCTCGCCCGCGGGGAACATCTTCGAGATGCGCCAGTTCGATCCGTCGCGCCCGCCCGTGCCGCCGCCGGGGATGCCGACGTTTCCGGTGACAGTCGCGAGAGCGTAGATCGCGCGAGCCTGATTCTCGCCGTTCATGTGGCGCTGGGGTCCCCAGCCCTGCGTGATAGCACACGGCTTTGCGTGGCCGATCTCGCGGGCGAGGGCGATGATGGTCTCCTCGGGGATTCCGGTGATGCCTTCCGCCCACTTGGGGGTCTTTGCCAGACCGTCAGGTCCATCTCCCATGATGTAGCTCTTGTAGGAGTTTCCAGCGGGGACGCCCTCGGGCATGTGATCCTCGTCGAAGCCCTGGACGTACGTGTCAAGGAACTCCTGGTCGTGGAGGTCTTCGCTGATCAGCACGTGAATGATTGCGCTCACGAGTGCCGTGTCGGTGCCCGGACGGATGGGAAGCCACTGATCGGCGAGCGTCAGGGCAGTCTCCGAATACATCGGGTCAATAACGATCGTGCGAACGTTGTTCTTCTTCAGCAACTGCGAGCTGAAGAGAATGCCGCCACCCGACATGCGGGTTTCTTGCGGATTGTTGCCGAACATGACCACGAGCTGCGAGTTGCGGGCCGAATCCTCAAACGTGTTCGACGGCGTCTCGTTTGCATCGCCGCGGCCTTGGAAAGAGCCGTAGCTCATCCTCGTACATGTGGCGACCTGCGCGTAGGAGTAGTTGCCGTAGCGCTTGAGCGAACCACCAAGAAGGTTGAACAGGCGTGGAAACGGGCCGCCCTCGCCAATAGCGCCTCCGAGGACGCCGGAACCGTGCTGGAGGTAGATGGCCTCGTTGCCGTAGGTGTCAATGGTGTACTTGATCTTCTCGGCGACGAGATCGAGTGCGTCATCCCAGGAGATCTCGTCCCACTGGCCATCGCCACGCTTCGTGCCAGGGCGCCTGATCATCGGCTTCTTGACGCGATCGGGGCTGTAGACGCGGTTGCGAATCGAACGTCCGCGCAAGCAGGCGCGAATCTGCCTGTTCTCCACGGAATTGTCGCCAGATTGCTCGGGCAGGCAGCGAACAATTGTTCCGTCCTTGACCTGAACGAGGAAGGGGCAACGGCCGCCACAGTTGACGAAGCAGACGTTTTGAACCGTCTTGTCCACGCCTTCCATGCCGAGGACCTCCTCCGCGCGAGCGGTGGGGGTGCCGAGCCCTTGTGTGGTTGCAGCGAGGCCGGCCACGCCGGCGGCCACGCCTGACCACTTTAGAAATGTTCGCCGGGAGGGCCCTGTG
>NZ_JBHWPL010000059.1:0-4997 GCF_043424875.1 Trueperella sp.
TTGTGTGTGGGGTAGCGGAGCGAGGGGCCCCAGACGGTGAGAGGGTCGCCCGGATTCCTCCGGAAACTCTGGCGCTGGAGTCATGCAAACGAGAGGAGAGGTCAGTGACGTTCACAGTAGCCGCCCGACAGGGCGGTGTGACGCGAACGGACGTGGCGGGGCTGTTGCGGCACTCTTTCCGCGACGTGGACCGCCAAAACGGCACGGAGGCACGCCACAGCAACCCGAGGATTAAGCCGGAGTTGACCGGTCTCAACGAGTCGCGAATGTGGGACGGGTCGGTGGACGAATGGGTTCCGATTTCGTCTACGGATGAGGTGCTTGCAGAACTCGATGATCGACTGGCCCACGCGGGCGGTACGCGAACGAACAAACGAACAGGGAAGACCACAAAGGTCGCTGTCCGTCGTGATGCGAAAGTCGTTCGCGAAATCGTCCTGCAGCTGGATCCGGAATGGACGAGATCGTCGGCGTTCGTGCTTGAAAATCAGGAGGTTGGCGATGGCGTCCATGCTGGCGAAGTGCGCGCCCGCCTCATGGACATGGTGACGTATTTTGGTGAGGTCTACGGCGAGGACAACCTGCTGGCCTATTCGTTGCACCTCGACGAGACAAGCCCTCATGTTCATCTGTTCGTGACTCCGATTGATGACCTCGGTCGTGTGCGGCAGGCAAGCTTCATCCCTGATGGGAAAGGCGCTCAATCTGGGTTGGCCAACGTTGATCGTGGGCTGCGCCGGTATTTGATTGAGCGCGGCTTCGATGCCGATCCGGAGCCGCGCCGGGTTCGCCAATCGAATTTGAGCGTTGATGAGTATGCCCGGTATGCCGAAGCCGCCGAAGAGGTCGCCGCCCGCGAGGTCGAAGTCGAGGATCGACAGGCCGCACTCGACTGCCGCGAAAGTGAAGCCGAAAAGCGCGAAACCGGGCTCGCTTCCCGTGCGACAGAACTCGACGCTCGTGAGGTCGCCGTGGCCGACGCCGAGGTCGCCGTGGCGGCACGCGAAACAGAGGTCGAAACGGCCGAGGCCGCGCTGCCGAATCTGCGCCGCAAAGCGGAAGATGAGTCTCGCGAAATCGTCGAGGCTGCCAACGTCGCCGCCGCCCGGATTCGTGGCGACGCGCGCACCGATGCGGGTGCGATTCTGGCCACCGCTCATGCCGACGCGGCGACGATCCGGGCGGACGCCGAGAAGGAGGTCGATCGGCGGATCACCGAGGCGGCAGAGGCCATCGAGCGAGAGCGCGCGGCCGCCGCTCGCGAGGCGGTTCCGACGTTCGATCCCAAGATCGCCGAGGCGCAGATGCCCGCCGCGCTGATGGCCGTGCTCCAGCGGGTGAACCCGAGGACGGGTAGATCACTTTACGACGCCGCGATGGAGCAAGCGGAGCGCTCCTACACGCAGAAGACATTGGGCGTGCTCACCGAGCACGACAAGCAACGGCTCAGCGAAACCGTCGCGCAACGCAAGGCGAGGATGCGGAGTTTTATCGACGGATCGGCCGCCGCGCCCGCCCCTGATCGTGGGCCGGATTACGGGTTCGGAAAGTCGAGCGGCGGCGGACTCGGCGGCATGTCGCCGTGACCCCAGGGGCCGGCGCGCCGGAGCGCAGTGGAGGCGGGCCGGCGCGTGGGTCAGAATGCGGGCTCGGCGAGCCCCATTGCCCGGAGGCCCGCCTGCTCGGCTTCGGCCGTGGCGATGGCGCGCGAGGCGACCCAGCGCGTGAGCTGTTCGAGCTCGGCTCCGTCGAGAGCGCCGAGGTCGGCGTCGAGGGCGTGGACGATGCGGGCGAGCGCGGCCTCGCCGCTGGACAGGCTGCTGTCAGCCGGATCCCACGTCAATGCGCGGGCGATGCGGGGCGGGGCGGGGTTGGTCATGATGAGTCCTTTTCGAGGGGGTCGGATGGTCAATTTCACCACCGGCCCGGCCCCGCCGGGCGCGCGTGCGCGGCACGCTGAGAACATAGGGACGCCCCCGCCGCGTCACCAGCGGGGGGTGCTGGGAGTGCAGTGGCGTCGGGGAAAACTATAAGCCAGAAGTACCGGGTTTGCAGTGCAACGTCTGAGAGGCGTTTGTGCAGGGGTTTTGGGGTAGAATGGCATGGATGTAATTGAAGGGTGGAGGCACATGGCAAACACGAGTTTGGGGACAGCCAAGAAGGCGAAAAACGACGAGTTCTACACGCGGTGGGAGGACATCGAGCGGGAGATGAACGCGTACCGGAACTTCGATCCGGACGTGTTCCGCGGCAAAGTCGTGCTGTTGCCCTGCGATGATCCGGAGTGGAGCAACTTTGCGAAATACTTCGCATTGCATTTCGAGGATTTCGGGATCAAGAAGCTGATTTCGACGAGTTTCGCACCGAAGAGCAATTTCGACGGCACCTACTACGAGCCGACGTTGTTCGAGACCGAGGATCCGGCGTATGACGCCGAGAAGTCGATGACGCGGGGCCGGAAGTTCGTACTCGATTCAGTGGATCTCAACGAGGACGGCCGCATCGACTATGACGATCTTCGGTGGGAGTACCTGGAAGGTGACGGGGACTTCCGCAGCGAGGAGATCACGAAGCTCCGTGATCAGGTCGACATTGTCGTGACGAACCCCCCGTTCTCCCTGTTCAGGGAGTTTCTCGCCTGGTTGATGGAGGGCGATGTGGCGTTCTCGATCATCGGGCCGACGAATGCGATCACGTACAAGGAGGTCTTCCCGCTGATCCGGGACGGTGAAGTGTGGCTGGGCCGTGGTTTCAGCGGGGGGAACGCCTATTTCCGGGTTCCCGAGGCGGCGCGCGATGACTATGCGGCCGGGGTCTTCGATGAGGAGACCAGCACCGTGCATTTCCGGAACATCAGTTGGTACACCAATTTGGAGCACGGGCAGCGACACGAGCCACTTGAACTCATGACGATGGAGGACAATCTCCGGTTCAGCCGACGCAAGGTGATTCGCGAAAGCGGGTACCCGCGTTATGACAACTATGACGCGATCGAGGTCTCGTACACCGAGGCGATCCCGAGTGATTACGAGGGATTGATGGGGGTTCCGATCAGTTTCCTGGATCGGCACAATCCCGAGCAGTTTGAGGTTTTGGGCATCACCAAAACTTGGGACGATGATGCCGGTTTGAAGCAGAAGATCTACCCGACTCAGACGCAGGTTTCGAAGAAGGGTTCCCGATCACAGGTCGGCAAATTGAATGACGGCGCGGCGATTGAAGTGTCCGAGCCGCCCGAGTCGACGTACTACGAGGTCGACGGAAAGATGTTCAAGCAGCCTTACGCTCGTATTTTGATTCGGAAGAAGGGGTCGTAATGGAGACTGATCTGAAGCAGTACACGGTGCGGGAAGTCGTGGATCAGTTTCGCTACGACGAACTTGAGGGTAAGGGGCTGTATGGCCTGGCGGGCCGGTTGGTCATCCAGCCCGAATACCAGCGCAACTACATCTACGAAAGCGGCGACAAGGACAAGGCCGTGATCCGCTCGATTCTCAAGGGCTACCCCCTGGGGCTGCTGTACTTCAACGTCGTGAGCAGCGACGATGAGGAAGAGAAGGAGAGGAAGGAGGGAGTAGCAGCGGAGGCGAAGAAGGAGAAGCCCAGGCAGCTGGAGGTGCTTGACGGTCAGCAGCGGATCACGTCAATTGGGCGATTCGTGACCGGTCTCTTTGCCGTCGAGTGGGCCGGCCGACGGCAGACTTTTGGTTCATTGCCCACGGAACTCCAGCAGAAGATCATGGACAAGAAGCTGCTTGTCTATGAGTGCGAGGGGTCTGAGGAGGACATCAAGGAGTGGTTCGAGACGCTCAACATTGTCGGCGTTCCTCTCAACGACCAGGAGCGGCGAAACGCCGTGTACTCCGGCCCGTTCGTGACGCGCGCTAAGGAGACGTTCTCGAATTCGCGGAACAGCAACGTTCAGCGTTGGAGCTACTACGTCAGCGGCGATGTGAATCGCCAGGCGATTCTCGAGACGGCTCTTCTCTGGGTCGCCTCGTCGAAGACGGATGAGATCAAGTCCTTCGATGGCAAAACTCGCGCGAAGCTGATCGAGCGCTACATGGCCGAGCATCGGTTCGACGAAGATATTACCGAGATGAAAGCCTATTTCGACACGGTGATTTCCTGGGCTGGTCACGTGTTCCCCGGTACTCCGCGGGACCAGATGAGGGGGCTGGAATGGGCCCGGCTGTACCGGCTCTACGGGAAGAAGCCCTATGACTCCGGCCAGGTCGGCGCAGCCGTTGACCGCCTGTTCGAGGACGACGCTGTCCGCGACAAGAGGGGCATTTTCGAGTACGTTCTCGGCGGCGAGCAGGACACGCAGCTGCTGGATGTGCGTCTCTTCGAGGCGTCGACGAAGAAGGAGGCGTACAAGCTCCAGACTGCTGACGCAAAGACCAGGGGAGTGTCGAACTGCCCCGTATGCGAGGTCGGCCGCAACGCCAACAAGGACCGCATCTACAAGCTGACCGAGATGGAAGCCGATCACGTCCGCGCATGGTCGAAGGGTGGGTCGTCTGACCTGGATAACTGCGAGATGCTGTGCAAGGTTCACAACCGCGCAAAGGGGAACAGGTAGCCCAAGCGACAGGCCTACTTTATGCGCGGGAGTGGCGAGCGTGCTCGGCACTGGCGGCGATCGCTGATCCTCCATTAAACAGAGGAGATAAGAGAGTAGGTAGAGAATATAGTGAGGCCCGTTACCTGGATTCATGCAGGTAACGGGCCTCTTTTGTGCCCCAGAGAAGAATCGAACTTCCGACACCGGCTTTAGGAGAGCCGTGCTCTATCCACTGAGCTACTGGGGCGGATCGTCGGCGGCGGGTGGCCGGCAGCGGTCTGCGGCGCGTGCCCCGGCGCGACGCCACAACATTACCCCACGGTCCGGGTGTCGCCGAAAGCCATGATCATCGCCACAGTCGTGCCGCATCGCCCCAGCGTGCGTGAATCCCGGCTAACGGTGATCCCCCCGTGGCCGTCGCGAGCCGCGC
>NZ_JBHWPL010000060.1:0-11005 GCF_043424875.1 Trueperella sp.
GTCACCCTCATTTCGACGGATCACCCGTGGGTTGCGAACCTGACCCCGCAGATCCGTCAGGATCTCGAGGCCGCTGGCCTGACCGTTAACGTTCAGTACATGGCGTCCGGCGATCTGTACGCGAACTTCGCGGACGTCGACAACCCGACCTACGACGTCGCTCTTGCACCGGGCGATCCGTCGGTCTTTGGCCAGGATCCGGGCATCGTCATCGACTGGTGGTACGGCGACAACGTGTGGACGCAGCAGCGTACCTCATGGGCACAGACCTCACCGGAGGCCTTCCAGAAGCTCCAGGACATCTCCACCGAAGCAGCACAGCTGGCCGGTGACGACGCCAAGGCGAAGTGGGCTGAGGCTCTCGACCTCGTTGCAGAGGAAGCGCCTATTTACCCGCTCTTCCACCGTACGATGATCACGGGCTTCAACATGGATAAGCTCGAGAATGTCGACGGCATTGGCACCACGGGCCTCGAGCTCGTTGGTGCATCCGTCAAGAACTAACCCACACCAAGTAATCCCAAAGCCGTGGAGGGGCGGAATTATCCTCCCCTCCACGGTTTTGTGTCTCTACAGCATCCACATGCGTCCCTTTTAGGGCACATAAGAAACTCGTCCTTCTCAGGTAGAAGAGGAATTCAGGACAGTGAATAATCTCTTAAGACTTCTCGGGCGGCGCCTGATCGCGCTCCCCATCATGGTGATCGGCGTGACGTTCCTCGTCTTCTTCATCATGTCCCTCTCGCCAATTGACCCGGCTTACACGGCTCTTGGTGAATTCGCGACGCCGGAGGCTCTCGAAGCGTTCCGCGTCAAGCACGGGTACAACGATCCGTTCCTCGTGCAGTATGGAAATTACGTAATCCAAATGTTCCAGGGTGACCTTGGTTTCTACGGAATTGGCGACCAGAATAAGGTGACCGAGTTGGTTGCCGAGGCGCTTCCGATCACCCTATCTCTGACCTTCTTCGGCCTGATCATTGCAGTCATCGTTGCGTTCCCGCTCGGTGTTGTTTCGGCGATCTACCGTGACCGCTGGCCCGACCAGGTCATCCGCGTCATCTCGGTGATCTGCATTGGCACCCCGTCCTTCTGGCTTGCATCGCTCCTCGTGCTCGCATTCGTGGGCGGATCGATCCCGGTCTCCGGCGCGCTGCCAGCGTTGACCGAGGACTTCGGCGGCTGGTTCATGCGCATGCTGCTCCCAGCTGTCTCACTCGCAGTTCCCGTCATCGGCCAGATGACCCGCGTCGTGCGTACCTCGATGGTTGAGGAACTGGATCGCGACTACGTCCGCACCGCTCTCGGCGCCGGCGTCCCGCGCTCAGTCGTGATCGGCCGCAACGTCCTGCGTAATGCACTGATCACCCCGGTCACGGTCCTTGGACTTCGCGTCGGCTACCTCATCGGTGGCGCCGTGGTCATCGAGATCATCTTCAACATCCAGGGCATGGGCCGCGTGCTCATCCTGGGTATTCAGAACAACTGGGTGAACCTTGTGCAGGGTGGCGCGCTCGTCGTAGCAATCGCCTTCATCATCGTCAACATCATCGTTGACATGCTCTACCTGCTCATCAACCCGCGCATTAGGTCGGTGTGACATGACAACCAAGAAACAGAAACTCGACACCGTAACGTCGAAGGGCGCTCGGTTCAGCCGCATCCGCAACATGGGTCTTGGCTCGAAACTGGCGCTGGCCTTCCTGGTCCTGACCTTCGCTATCTCCTTCCTGTCTCCCCTGATCGCTCCCTACACCCCGAACCAGCTGTCCGGAATCTGGCTGGAGCCCTCCGGTGAGCACCTGTTTGGAACCGACCACGCCGGCCGAGATGTGCTCTCGCGCATCCTCTACGGCGGCCGCTACTCGCTCATGATCGGCGTCTTCGCCACCCTCGTAGCACTGTTCTTCGGAGCCATCATCGGCTCGATCGCAGCGGTCTCGCGCAGGTGGATCGGCGAAGTCATCATGCGAATCATGGACATCATCATGGCCGTTCCCGGCATCGCCATGGCAGCCGTCATGGTGCTGGTGTTCTCGCGCAGGCTTGAACCCGATAACGTCATCGGCCTCGTTGCCGTCATCATCGGCGCTATCGCATTCGTCTACACCCCGCAGTTGGCACGTATTGTTCGCGCTAACGTCATGAGCGCCTACGGTGAGGACTACGTTCGCGCAGTCATCGTCGCCGGTGCACGCGCTCCGTGGATCCTGGTCAAGCACGTCGCCCGCAACACCGCGGCTCCCGTGCTCGTGTTCGCAACGGTTCTCGTTGCAGACGCCATTATCCTCGAAGCCTCGCTGACCTTTATCGGTTCGGGTCTTCAGTCCACGATGGTCTCCACGTGGGGCAACGTCCTGTCGGACGCCTCCTCGAACATGTCGGTTCTGGCCGGCAAGTGGTGGACCGCGTTCTTCCCGGGCGTCTTCATCATGCTGACCGTGCTGTGCCTGAATATTCTTTCGGAAGGCATCACCGACGCGATGGTGGCTGCTCCCTCGGGCGACCAGAAGGTCGACACCGTGGCTGCGACCCGCGAGCAGGACAAGCTCCTCCTCGATCCGCGCCTCGCACACGAGAAGCAGGCCGAGTCGCTCCAGCAGAGGCTCGATCAGCTGGCAGATGTGGAAGGCCGGCGAAAGGACAGATTCGTGGCGGAAGCCAGCGGCCAGCCACTCCTCGAAGTGCGAAACCTGTCCATCAAGTTCCCGCGCCACGGCGATGTCAACGTCGTCGACAACGTGTCCTTCGCCGTCCACGAGGGCGAGACGATGGGACTCGTGGGCGAGTCCGGTTGTGGAAAGTCGATTACGGCACTGTCCATCATGGGGCTCATCGACACCCGTGCCGAACTCTCGGGTGAGATCCTCTACCAGGGCCGCGACCTTCTCAAGATGAGCGCGAGCGAGCGCCAGGGACTCCTCGGCCACGAGATGGCAATGATCTACCAGGACGCCCTGTCCTCGCTCAACCCGGCCATGCTGATTCGTTCGCAGATGAAGCAGCTGACGAGCCGCGGAGGAACCCGCACGGCGGAAGACCTCCTCGAACTCGTGGGTCTGGATCCGAAGCGTACACTCGAGTCCTACCCGCACGAGCTCTCCGGCGGTCAGCGCCAGCGCGTGCTTATCGCTATGGCGCTCACGCGCGATCCGAAGCTCATCATTGCTGACGAGCCGACGACGGCCCTCGACGTGACCGTGCAGAAGCAGGTTATCGACCTGCTCAACTATCTTCGCGAGAAGCTCGGATTCGCCATGGTCTTCGTTAGCCACGACCTCGCACTCGTTGCGGAAGTCGCGCACAAGATCACGGTCATGTACGCCGGCCAGGTCGTCGAGCAGGCCCCCACCTCGGAGCTCCTGTCCAACCCCGTTCACGAGTACACCCGCGGCCTTCTTGGCTCGGTTCTCTCGATCGAGGCTGGCGCGGATCGTCTCCACCAGGTGCCCGGCACGGTGCCATCGCCACGGGACTTCCCGGACGGCGACCGCTTCGCACCGCGCTCCTCGCACCCCGACGTCGGGCTTCATACCCCGCCGCTGCGCATGGAAATCGAAGGCAAGAACCACGCCTACGCCGCTGTGCCGGACCAGGCTTGGACCGACGCCGGATACGAGCCGCCCGCGCATCAGGGCGTGTACGCCCCCGTCGAAGAATCGCGCGCACGCAAGGCCTCAGAAGCCTCGAGTGCGACAGCTACTGATGTGAAGGAGGACGAGCGATGAGCACCCTCGAACAGGAACTCAATACACAGGTTGATCCGAACACTCCGATCATCGAGCTTCGCGATCTGCACGTGATCTTCAAGACCCGTACGGGCTCGATCTTCAACCCGAATAAGGTTCACGCCGTCAACGGCGTGAATATGAAGGTCATGCCCGGCCAGGTTCTTGGCATCGTGGGCGAATCCGGTTCCGGAAAGTCCACGGCCGCGAACGTCATGTGTGGCCTGCAAGAGCCATCCGAGGGTCAGGTCTTCTTCAGGGGAGAGGAAGTGACGAAGCGTTCGGCAGCTGATCGCCGCAAGATCGGCCGCGTCGTCTCCGTCGTCTTCCAGGATCCGGCTACCGCGCTCAATGCTCGTATGCACGTGCGCGACCAGCTGATGGATCCCCTCCGCGTGCACGATATCGGCACGGAAGAAGAACGCGAGGCTCGGGTGGAGGAACTCATCACACAGGTGGGTCTGCCCAATTCGGCGCTCGACGCCCTCCCGGGTCAGCTCTCGGGCGGCCAGCGCCAGCGCGTGGCTATCGCCCGCGCCCTGGCTCTTCGCCCGGACGCGATCATCGCAGATGAGCCCACCTCGGCGCTCGACGTGTCGGTTCGTGCTCAGATCCTGAACCTGCTGATGGATCTGAAAAACGAGCTCGGCCTCGCGATGGTCTTCATCTCGCACGATATCCAGACAGTTCGCTACATTTCCGACCGCATCGCCGTGATGAACTTGGGCGAAGTGGTCGAGGAAGGTCCGGCGAAGGAACTACTCGCAAATCCGCAACACCCCTACACCCGAACCCTTCTGGGCGCAGCACCCTCATTGCTTCACCCAGACCTTGGAGGACAATCATGAGATTCGATGGAGTTATACCTCCCGTCGTTGCACCCCTAACAGCCGATGGCGAACTGGATATCGCCAGCTACGAGAGGCACATCAACCGCATGGTTGACGCCGGAGTGGACGGTCTGTTTATTCTCGGCTCGTCCGGTGAGGTCGTGTTCTCGACCGACGAGCGTCGCAAGCAGATCATCACTGAGACGATGCGCATCGTCGAGGGTCGCGTACCGGTTCTGGTGGGCGTCATTGACACCACCACGCCGCGCGTGATCGAGCAGGCGAAGGTCGCCCGCGATCTCGGCGCCGATGCCATCGTGGCAACCGCGCCGTTCTACGCGATCGTCGGCCCGAAGGAAATCGAGCGTCACTTCCGGCTCATCAAGCAGGCTGTTGACCTCCCGCTGTTCGCCTACGACATCCCCGTCTGTGTTCACGTCAAGCTCAGCCCGGCCATGATTTTGGATCTGGCTCGCGACGGCGTGCTCCAGGGCGTCAAGGATTCCTCTGGCGACGACGTGTCGTTCCGCAACCTTGCGCTGCTGCGTACCGAGCAGGGCTTGGATCTGTCGTTGCTCACTGGCCACGAGGTCGTCGTTGACGGCGCTTACATGTCCGGTGCCGACGGCTGCGTGCCGGGCCTGGGCAATGTGGACCCGAAGGTCTACGTTGAGCAGTGGCAGGCACGCAAGGCCGGAGACTGGGAGCGCGTACGCGAGCTCCAGGACTACGCCGCGCGCCTCATGAGGATCACCTCCGTGCCGGTCGGCGAAGTCGGCTTCGGCGCGGGTGTGGGTGCGTTCAAGACCGCGCTCATGCTACTCGGTGTGTTTGAGACGAACACGATGCCCGAACCGGTCGTCGCGCTCGAGGGCTCGAACGTCGAGGCAGTCGCCGGAGTGCTCCGCCAAACCGGACTGCTGGACTAGGGGGACACAATGACGGGTGCCAAGGGAGAAATCCTCACGATTGACATCGGTGGCACCAAAATCGGATGGGCGCTCACGGATGCATCGAACATTGCATTCGAGTCGAGCCAGTCCGTTCAAACCAACGCTCGCGCTGGCGGTCCGGACGTCGCGCTACGCCTCGTGGAACTTGTCCGCGAGGTGGGGTCAACCAATTCCTCTCTCCTCGGAATCGGTATCGCCAGCGCGGGCGTGGTAAATCCAGCAACGGGGCAGATCGTGTCGGCTACCGACACGATGCCCGGCTGGGCTGGTACCGAACTCGGTGCCATGATCGGCGAGGCCACGGGTCTGCCCGTTCACATCGTGAACGACGTGCACGCCCACGGCCTCGGCGAGGCCACGTTCGGCGCGGGGAGGGGAGCTCCCTCCGTCCTGTCGGTTGCCGTTGGCACCGGTATTGGCGGCGCGCTCGTGCGCGGCAGCCAGATCGATTTTGGCGATCACTTCCTCGCCGGCCATTACGGCCACATCCACCACCATCTTGCCAATGACCTCGTGTGCTCATGCGGGCGCACCGGCCACGTTGAGGCGATCGCCTCCGGCCACGGCATTACCAACTGGTTTAACGCTCGCCGCGCGAGCGAGGATCCCGAGGTAGCCAACGGCAAGGAACTGCAAGATCTGGCGGATTCTGGCCACGAACTCGCGCGCACAGTCTTCACCGAGTCCGCGTTTGCGCTGGGCGAGACCATCGCAACGCTGGCGAACTCGGTTGATCCCTCCGTCGTCGTCGTGTCGGGGTCAATGACCCGCTCGGGAGACGCTTGGTGGGCGGCGCTGCGCGAGGGCTACGCCGCACGCGCAATGAACCCCGTGGCTGATATGCCCATTGTGCTTGGCGAATTAGACTCGGAAGCGCCGCTGTATGGTGCGGCCGTGAATTTCCTACGAAATGAAGGTATGGAACTGTGAATCTCATCGAATCTTTGCGTGGCGGACTGATCGTGTCCGCTCAGGCCTACCCGGGCGAGCCGATGCGCCACCCAGAAACGATGGCTCAGATCGCTCGCGCGGCCGAGCAGGGAGGCGCGGTGGCCATCCGCTGCCAGGGTCTTGCCGACATCGCCGCGATTAAGGGCCAGGTTGACGTTCCGGTGATCGGCCTGTGGAAAGAGGGCCACGAGGGCGTCTACATTACGCCGACCCTGCGTCATGCACGGGCCTGCGTCATGGCAGGCGCGGACGTCGTGGCCATCGACGCCACTCGCCGCCCCCGCCCAGACGGCCTCACCTATGCGCAGACCGTCGCAGCGCTCAAGGAGGAGGGCACCCTCGTCATGGCCGACTGCGGCTCGATCGACGACGCCCGGATGGCCGCTGAGGCCGGCTCCGACATCCTCTCGACGACCCTCGCCGGTTACTCGGGAGAGCGTGAGAAGACCGATGGCCCAGATTTTGAGCTACTCGATCAGATGGTCTCCGAGTTTCCAGATATCCCAGTGCTGTGCGAAGGGCGCGTACACTCGCTCGAGCAGGCACGCAAGGTGATGGATCACGGTGCCTACGCCGTCGTCGTCGGAACGGCGATTACCCATCCCACGACCATCACGTCGTGGTTCGCTAACGCCATCAAATAGCGCGCACATGGCCGCCGCCACCACGGCGAGCCACATGAATACATCGTTGTTTTCGAGAAAGGACCATTATGAAGGTTGGAGTTTTTACTGATGCAACCGCGGCCGCCAAGGCTGCGGCCGAGCATCTCATCGAGATGAAGAACGGCGTTACCCCGTTTAACCTCGGTGTTGCCACAGGTTCGACCCCGCTGCCTCTGTACGAGGAGCTGCGCGCGGCACACGCCGAGGGAACGTTCTCGCTTGCCGATTCCAAGGCGTTCGCGCTGGACGAGTACATCGGGCTTGAGCCCGGCCACCCCGAGAGCTACCGCAAGGTGCTTCAGGATGAGCTCGTGGGAGACGACAAGACTGGTCTGACCGACCAGAACCTGTTCACCCCCAACGGCAACGTCGAGTTCCCCGAGGGCGCTCACGAGGCCGCCGACGCCTACGACGCCGCGATTTCCGACAACGGAGGCGTCAACCTGCAGATCCTCGGAATCGGCTCCAACGGCCACATCGGTTTCAACGAGCCCGGCATCTCGCTGAGCTCGCGCACGCACGTCGATGCCCTTGCCCGCCAGACCCGCGAGGATAACGCGCGCTTCTTCGACGACGATCTGGACAAGGTTCCCGACATGTGCATCACCCAGGGCCTGGGCACGATCATGGAAGCCGACCACATCGTGCTTCTCGCGACCGGTGCTGGTAAGGCGGATGCCATTGCGGCGGCCGTCGAGGGTCCGATTACCTCCTCCTGCCCGGCATCGATCCTTCAGATGCACCCATCCGTGCGCGTGTACGTCGATGAGGCGGCTGCGTCCAAGCTTGAAAATCTCGACATGCACAAGGTCCGTTGGGAGCTGCACGTATGATTTTGCGTGGAAAGCTCCTTGACGGCTACGGAAAGCTCGTGGGCTCCGGCCTGCGCATCGAGGATGGCAAGGTCGCTGAGATCTTCGACGTCGATCCTGACGTGACCGGCTGGATCACCCCCGGATTCGTTGATGTTCACTGCCATGGCGGCGGCGGTTCCTCCTTCCCGGACGACCCGAGTCCCGAAGGCGTTGATCGCGCGGTTGGCGCCCATCGCTCGATGGGTACGACGGCAATGATGGCCTCCACGGTCTCGCTCGTTGACACGCTGCCCCCGATCGAAGGCCTGACGCAGGCGTGCGAAGAGGGCAAGCTCGCGGGCATTCATCTTGAGGGGCCCTACATTTCCCCGCACAAGGCGGGCGCGCAGAACCCCTCGGCAATCCGCAACCCCGATCTTGACGAGCTGCGCGAGTGGCTCGAGGCCGGCAAGGGCTGGATCAAGACGATGACGATCGCACCCGAAGTGGACAACGCGATCCCCGCGATGAAGATGCTCCTTGATTACGGCGCCGTTCCCTCATGGGGCCACACGAACGCCGACCTCGAAGAGACTCGCAAGGTCGCGCAGGCAACCGCAGAGTACGCCGCCGAGATTGGCTTCACGAAGCCTCCGCAGATGGCCACCCACCTGTTCAACGCCATGCCCCCGATCGGGCACCGCGCGCCGGGCCCGGTTCGCGAGCTCGTTGCGTCGGCTAGGCGCGAGGAGTGCGTGGTCGAGCTCGTCGCCGATCTCGTTCACGTTCACCCCGATCTGGTTCACGACGTCGTCCAGTACGTCGGCGAGACGAACCCGCTCGGCGTCGTCTTCGTGACCGACGCGATGGAAGGCGCCGGCATGCCGGACGGCCAGTACGTGCTGGGCGGCCAGGACGTCAACATCGTTGCCGGCACCGCGCGCCTCGTGCGCGGAGGTGCGATCGCTGGCGGCACGTCGCGCATCGCCGAACAGGTGCAGCGCATGGTTCGCGGCGGTCACCTGAGCATGGAGAGCGCCGTGCGATGCGCCGTCGCCGCTCCGGTGGCGTCCGTCGGCTTTGACGAGACCACACCCGGCGTCACGCTGGAGTGGACGGTCGGAGCCGCGCCCAACGTCGTCGTGATGAACGAGGACTTGGAGATCGAACAGGTGATTCGCGAGGGCGAGACCCTGTCCTAGAACGCCCATCAGCCACGCACTCGCCCCGCCACGGAATACCTGGCGGGGCGATGCGTTATCCTTGAAGCCGACGACAAGGAGTTGGATGAGCGACGATCTGACCTCGGAGATCAATGTCGAGGACGAAACACCGCAGGAGCGCAGCGCGCGCTTCGAGCGCGACGCCGTGCCCTACCTGAACCAGCTGTACGGGGCGGCCATGCGCCTGACGCGCAACCCGCAAGACGCGGAAGACCTCGTGCAAGAAACGTTCGCGAAAGCGTTTTCCGCGTTCCACCAATTCCAGCCGGGCACGAACCTCAAGGCGTGGCTCTACCGGATCTTGAACAACACGTTCATTTCCAATTACCGCAAGAAGCAGCGCCGCCCGCTTCAGGCCGACGCGGGTGAGGCCGAGGACTGGCAGGAGTATCGCGCCTCCACGCACCACTCGACGGGGCTTGCCTCGGCGGAGATGGAAGCGCTTGAGAATCTTCCGAACGAGGAGATTAGGCAGGCGATGGAGCAGCTGCCCGAGGATCGCCGCACGGCCGTCTACTTGGCGGATGTCGAAGGCTTTAGCTATCAAGAGATCGCGGACATCATGGAAACTCCGATCGGAACGGTCATGTCTCGTCTCTACCGCGGTCGCACCCAGCTACGCGATCTACTGCGCGACTACGCACGCGATCTGGGATACGTGAAGGAGAAGGCGTGAGCAAAGAATTTGACGAATTGGTGGCAC
Organism: Trueperella sp.; assembly: GCF_043424875.1. NCBI lineage: Bacteria > Bacillati > Actinomycetota > Actinomycetes > Actinomycetales > Actinomycetaceae > Trueperella > Trueperella sp. The sequence goes on from NZ_JBHWPL010000060.1 coordinate 9,848, forward strand.
GGCTCGAGAACTGCGGGTGCGAGAGCCCCGGATGCGACTGCGGGCAAGACTGCCAGTGCGACGACGTCCTCGATCGCCTGTTTGCCCTGCTCGATCACGAGATTACCGAAGCGGATGCCTCCCTGCTCGTTCGCCACAGCGCCAGCTGCCCCAATTGCGTGAGCCGGATCGAGGAAGAGATCGTCATCCGCAAAGTCATCCGCCGCGGCTGCTGCGGGGAGGATGCGCCCGAATCGTTGCGGATGAAAATCACCAAGATCACCATGCGGTAGTTGGAAGGGCACTGGCTGAGTCGTTACACTGGTGGATGTTAACAATTTGAGGAGTGAACATGTCGAAGCGCGGTAGGAAGCGTAAGGCTCGTAGGAAGCGCCCTGCGAACCGTGGCAAGCGTCCAAACGCATAGCCATACGCGGTATTCAAACGTGAAAGATGGTCGGAGCTGATGCTCCGGCCATTTTTTGTTGCCGCGCTGCTGTAGGCCGCGCGCTAGTCGCTGACGCTGACGGGGGCGTCGATGCCGAGCCAGGAATGCCAACCCCGGTGCAAGATAAGCCACGTGATGAGTCCGTAGCCCGCCTGGCGCGGGCTGTAGCCGTCTGGGGACATCGCCATGTCGGTCAGCCACTGCTCGTGGTTCTTCAGCGGTGTGTAGCAGTCGACGTAGGGCACCGATCGCCGCTCGCACACCTCGGCAAAGGCGCGGGTGAGCGCCTCCTGATCACGTTGCGGCACATCTAGGCGTGGACCGGGCCCGACGACGAAGGTCGGCAGGTCTTGGCGGTGCGCGTTGTCGAGGAGATTGGCGAGGTGGAGGCGCGATCGCGCCGTCGATGTGAGGCCTAAATCGTGCGATCCGAGGCCGACGACGAGGCGGTTATCCGCATCCTTATCGAGGCGAGGGAGGACGTCGCTTTCCCAGCGTTCCACGAGCTTGTCCGTCGTCTGCCCCGGCCAAGCCAGCGGCAGGGCCATGATGGGCGGGTCGTGAGGTGAGCGGGCCATCGTGCGCCCCACCCACCCCAGTCCGCGGGCATCGCCGTACCCGGCAACCAGCTCATCGCCGACGAAGAAAACTCGGATGTTCACCCTCTTAGCCTACGGCACATCGGCGCAATCGTGCGGATGATACAGGGGCGCTCCCACCGATCGGACAGG
>NZ_JBHWPL010000061.1:0-3616 GCF_043424875.1 Trueperella sp.
ATTTTTGAACGCTTCTATCGCACCGATTCTTCGCGTTCGCGCACCTCTGGCGGCTCGGGCCTTGGGCTGGCCATCGTGTCGGCGATTATGGCCGCACACGGCGGCACGGCACGCGCTTATGAGACTCCGGGCGGCGGGCTGACGGTGAGGCTTACTTTTCCGCGTCTTCTATCGGATTCGCGCTCTCTTGTTCCAGCATCGCAATGATGCGGCTTCGCACGCGCAGGATGTACTCTTCTGCCGTTTCATCCGGCAAGCTCATCATGGGTTCACCAATATAGATCGTGACGGGTGGCTGGCCCGCCTTGGGGAGCATGGCCCCAACCGGCATGGCTTCGCGTCCGCCGTCGAGCCCGAGCGGGACAATCGGCACATTAAATTTTTGGGAAAGCGCGGCGGCACCGGGCTTAAACTCTGCAATTTCGCCGGTACGTGAACGGGTGCCTTCCGGAAAAATGAGAATCGGAATACCGTCACGTAGCAGGCGTCCCGTCATTCCCGAGGCTTTGCCCGCGTTCGGCCCGTTGCTCTTACCTTTGCGCTCAATCGGGTAGGTATTGAAAAACAGCGACGTCACCTTGGAGATAGCCGGGCGGCGAAACCAGTAATCGGCGGCGGCACCAGTGGCGAGTCGCTCCGTCATATGGTTCGGCAGCAGTGAGAACACCATTGGCGCATCGAGGTGCGAGGAGTGGTTTCCCACCACGATGTAGGCGCCCGTGAGCCCGTCCACGTTCTCTTCACCAACAACGGTGGCGTCCAGCACCGTATTCATGATTGGACGGGTCAAGAAGCGGCGAACCTTCTCGCGGGTATTGCGCTTGGATTCGTCGTGGTAATCATCGAGCGGATAAAGATCACGCTCTGGCAGGCGATCGCTCATCGTCGACCTTTATTGAGCTTTTTTACCACTTTTGCCACGATCGGTTTCGGGGCGTGCTCGGCAAGAAAGGCCAGCACTTTGAACCGTTTGGACGGGATCGAGATGGTTTTTCCCCTCTCCACGTCAGTCAAACATTCGCCAACCACACGTTCAGCATCGAGCCACAGAAAATCGGGGATGGACGACGTCGATACCCCAGAACGCTGGTGGAATTCAGTTCGCACCCACCCGGGCAGGAACGACGTAACCTGGACACCGCTTCCGGCCAGTTCAATCGCGAGTGAATCGGACCAGATTTTGATCATTCCCTTGATGGCCGAATATGCGCCCATCGGTACAAGGGATGCGACGGATGCGGTGGTGATGATCGTGCCGCGTCCGCGTTCTTTCATTTTGTATGCCATGGCGCCGCCCAGTTCCATCGGGGCAAGGCCCATCACCTCGGCACCGAAGCGCAGCTCGCTGGCGTCGGTGACAGCAAGGCGGGTGTAGAGACCAGCGCCGGCGTTATTGACGAACACCGTGATGGGAGATGAATCGTCAAGAAGACGTTCCTTCACCGCGGCTACGCCTGCTTCCTCGGATAGATCCGCCTGGAGGATGTCGCACTCCACGCCGCGCGCTTGAAGTTCCATGCGCGTCTTTTCTAAACGCTCGAGATTGCGGGCGACGAGCACGATATCGGTGCCGCGCCGCGCAAGTGCGCGAGCGAAAGTGAGCCCAAGCCCGGATGTTCCTCCGGTGATGAGGGCGCGTCCTTGGAGTTTCAATGAAGTTTCTGCCACGCTCCTACGTTAGTTCAACTGTCTATTAAGAGCACTTTAATTCGCGTTTGATTCACACAATTCACGGTTAGACACATGCTGGCCGGACCTGCGCAGGTCCGGCCAGAGTAGGAGGTCAGCGTAGGTGCAAAGGTATAGACTCGGTGCGTGTTTTTAATCCATGGACGCTGTGATGCCTCATAGGGAAGCTCCGCAGTGGGCGCAGCAAGCTTTCATCCGTAGCCTCCAGGCAGTTGGTGCCACAGCGGATAAGGAGGCGCTGGTAGCGGTGTACCACCAGGTACTTCGCCGCTGGTGCGAGCCTTCGCGCATCCATCACAATATCGGTCACGTGCTGGCCACACTTTCTGCAGTGGACGAGTTGACTGTGGAAACCCACTCCCCCGATCACGTGCGCTTGGCCGTATGGTTCCACGGGGTGGTGTTCTCGACGTCGAAGGATGCTATCTACTCGCATAACGGTGGTGAGGACGAGGTGGCCAGCGCGAATGCGGCACATGATGTACTCGAAGGACTTGGCGTACCGCAGGACACCGTGAGCTCTATTTGTTCGCTTATTCGCGGGATGCGGGACCGCAAGTCAGGCCTGAACACTTCCGTGCAGGATTCGGCCGTGTTCGACGCCGTTGATATTGATCAGATTGCTCTGCGCGATGCTCACCTCGCTGTGCTTGCTGCGGATCCACAGGATTACCGAAAGTATTCCCACGATATTCGCCAGGAGTACGCCTCGATCCCCGATGCCACCTATTACGCGGGTCGGATGCGCGTACTTCAGCGTTTACTCGCCCGAAAACGGCTGTTCGTCTCTCCCCTCGCACACGAGTGGGAGCACAGCGCACGCCAAAACCTCACTGCCGAACTTGAACGCATTGAAACGGTTGCTGCCGAGGAGGCACAGCACTCCCCGGACACAGGGCCGACGCCGGAGGGTGGGCCGTCTGATCCAAGATCTACGACTACCGATGTCCACGGCGCCGACGCTGTTGATGAACCAGACCAGATTCTCTCGAGTGAAGAGAACCCCGTTCTCACGGAGTCCGAGGTGGCTTCGCAGCGGAATGAGGATGAGGAGGCCGTGCGCTATGCACACTCGGCAAAGTCGGCATGTGAGGAGTTCAAGCCAACTTTGCGTGAACCGGACGAGTCTTTTGAGCCAGGGCTTCCGCCGCGCGAGCTCAGCGTGGAAGAACAGGAAATCGCGCGCCGCGAGAAAATTTCGGAAGACACTCTCAGGCTGATCGAGTCTCGCAAAGAGAGCGCGCGGGACGGCAAGGAGGCCGCCGACGGCGAGCTAGAGCCGGGCAGCGCCGGCAGCGGTCTCGAAAAGTCACCGGATCACTGATGATTGCTGGTCACCCAGCACAAAAATGACTGGTGGCGGGTTTCCCCGCCACCAGTCATGTGTTTAGCTTACTCAGCGCTTGGGCTTAGTACATGCCGCCCATGTCATCGCCAGCAGCGGCCGGTGCGGCCGGCTCCGGCTTGTCCGCAACGACTGCCTCGGTGGTCAGGAACAGACCAGCGATCGATGCAGCATTCTGGAGTGCCGAGCGGGTCACCTTGACCGGGTCATTAATGCCCGCGGCCATGAGATCCTCGTAGTCGCCGGTTGCGGCGTTGAGGCCGTGGCCAACGTCAAGCGAGCGGACCTTCTCAACAACAACTCCGCCCTCGTAGCCAGCGTTCTCTGCGATCTGCTTCAGCGGCGCGGTGACTGCTACGCGAACGATGTTCGCGCCGGTTGCTTCGTCGCCCTCAAGCTTGAGGTTTTCGAAGACCTGATCGGCTGCCTGGATGAGCGCCCAGATCGCCCGCTGGGACCTCGGCGGCGACGCCAGGGCGGCGCGGACGATGCGCACGCCGGTGGCCTCGTCGTCGGCCAGGCCCAGCTCGTCGTCGAGGACGTGGGCGACCTGCAGCAGCGCGGAGCCGCCGCCGGCGACGA
>NZ_JBHWPL010000062.1:0-20135 GCF_043424875.1 Trueperella sp.
CTCTCCGGTTTTTACAATTGAGATAACGGTAAACGCTCACGGAAAGGAGGCCGCAATGTCTGCTCAGCAAGCATGGATCGATGGCGGTTCTCCTGCGCGCGCGAGCGATGGAAGTCAGCCGAGGGCGGCCGGCGTCGTGGATGAGTTGGTGGTGGCTCGGGCGCGAAATGCCGTGATGGATCTGCGGGCGTGCCTGGCCGAACTTGGTGGAGTTGATCCAGAAGTGCTCGGAGGTCGGGTGCAGATGGCTCTATCCACAGAGCTCGCCACCGCGATCGGTAAACTGACCGCGATCCGTGCCGATGTGTTGGCTGTAATTGACGAATCTGGTGCCTGGCGAGGGCAGGGATCATGGACGCTTGAGGATGTAGAACGCAAAACCAGCGGGGCCACGAAGGCTGAATCCTCGCGGACGATCAAACGCGCCAAGACGCTACGCAAAGAACTCCCCAAGTTCCGGGAAGAAGTACATGCGGGCGGGATTTCCATGGCGCATGTGGACGCGATTAACCACGTGGCGACGACGCCGGAGCTCAAGGCCCGGCTAGCCGACCCGGAGGAGGGCGAAGCCCTGCTGTTGGATGCCGCGAAGACGATGGATCCGGATCGGTTCCGTAAGCACGTCAAAGCGTGGGCGATCAAGCACGAACCCGAACAGGCTGAAGAGCAAGCCCGTCAAGAGTCGCTTGATGAAGAACTCATGATGATTGAGCGCGGCTGGGGATGGGCGTTGAACGGCAAATTTGGCCCGGTCAACGGGCATTTGGTCAACACCGTGTTGAGCGCGCAGATGGGCGTGCCTACGGCTAATGATCTACGCGGACCCAAACAGCGCCGCGCTGACGCCTTGGTTGCGCTCTGTTCGCGGGCTGCCGAGTACGGAGATATTAAGAAATCCGCGTTGATCACCCCGCACGTGAGCGTGCACGTGCCGTTGGAGACCATGGTTGGAGCGGAGATGGCCGCCCAGATCAGTGCCGAACACGCCAACAGCAAACGCGTGGTTGATAAGCCCAAGGACGGCGCGAAAAAATCGAGTTGTGCACATTCATCGCAGACGCTGGGGCGGATTTTGGCGACGATTTCCTCTGGCTACTCGTCGGACGTGTTCGAAGGTCTGGAGCCAGCGACATTCGACGACGGCACGCCCCTCGTGCCCTCCCAGCTGCAGGCCCTGCTGTGTAACTCGGAACTTGCGCGCATCATTTTCGGGGCGAAGGGGCAGGTGCTCGACGCCGGTCGGGCAAGTAGGATCGTGACGAAGAATCAGATCCGAGCCGTAGTAGCCCGAGACAAAACGTGCCGGTTCCCCGGATGTGACCAGACGATTTCGAGCTCACAGGTGCACCATGCCCAATACTGGCGTGACGGCGGGCCAACGAATATCGACAACCTCGTCATGTTGTGCTGGTACCACCACACTTACGTGCACCAACACGACATCACGATCACTCACCACGAACATGGTTGGGTTTTCAGGAAACCCAACGGCCGGATCTTGGCAGGTCCGCGCCCGCACGGCGAGAAACCTCCGGATGCGCGAGGGGGTACGTCACCGCCGTAGCCGCTTCTCCACCCCGTAGATACTCACCGTTACCGCGGCCGCCAACACCAGCGCCACCGCGGGTAGCGCCACCGGCGAGACGCGCGTGAGCAACAATCCGGTCAGCGGGGGAGCGACCAGCATGCCCGAGTAGGCCAGGCCCATCTGGATGCCCATCATGCGCTCGGTGTTCACCGTGCCAAACCTGCGCGCCGTCTCCTGCAACATCATCGGATAGATCGGCCCGCACCCGAACCCAGCCAGCGCGAATCCGGCCAAGCTCACCACCGGCACCGGCACAAACAGCGCGACGGCGCCCAGCGTCAGCACGGCGGCCCCGGCCCGAAGCAGCCCGTGGTTCGACATCCGGCTCGCCGCCACGCCCGCCGCCACGCGCCCGGCCGTGATGCCGATATAGAACGCCGCACCACCCGCGGCAGCCAGGTCCTCGCTCAGCCCGAACCGCGTCACGAAATACGTCGCGCCCCACAGCCCCAGCGTCATCTCGACCGCCGAATAGGCGAAGAATCCCACGAGGATGATCGCCAGATTCGGCATCCTGAACCACGGACGGTCAGCGAGCTCGGCGCCCGACGGCAACGACGCCGACCCACCCGCCTCGACGCCGTCGGCGGAGCCGAGCGCTTCGGGATCACTCGCGTCGTCGTCGGTCCCGTCAGCCGAACCTTCGGCGATAGCGGCGCGGGCGGCGTCGTGCGCTTTCCACAACCGGCGCGAGCCCAAGAACACGACAAACAGCGCCGCCTGCAAGATGCCGATCGTCACGTACGCGGGGCGCCACTGCCCGCTCACGCTCAGCCAGAATCCCACGATGAGCGGGCCGAGCGCCGCGCCGATACCCCAGGAGGCGTGTAAGAAATTCATGTGCCGCGAGGAGTAGTTGACGGCAACAAACGCGTTGAGAGCCGTGTCGATCGCGCCGCCGCCGAGCCCCAGCGGAATGGCCAACACGAGCAGCCACGCGAAACTCGGCACGAACGCATACCCGAATAGCGCCAGCGCGGTCAGGGCAACAGAACCGGCTGACACGGCGAACGTCCCGAACCGCCTGAGCAGCCACCCGGCCGAAAACGAGGCCGCAATCGTCGAGACCACCACGACCATGCTCACGAGCGCAGCCGCGGCGCTATCGGCCCCGAGCTCCCCGTACATCGACGGCCAGGCGGCTCCCACCACGGCGTCGGGCAAACCGAGAGAAATAAAGGCGGCGTAAATGATGGCCAGCAAGATCGTCACGGGCACACGCTATCAGCCCGGCCGATCCACCTGCGAACACGTAGGACGTAGGTCGATATTAGCCCGCGCGCGGTGGTAGATTTGTGTGGACGATTCAAGTATCCCAATGGAGGGAAGATGACAAAGTACGTATACGACTTTACCGAGGGCGACAAGGAACAAAAGGACCTGCTCGGTGGTAAAGGCGCAAACCTCGCCGAGATGACCAACCTTGGCCTGCCCGTCCCGCCCGGCTTCACCATCACCACGGAAGCCTGCCGCGTGTACCTCAAGAATGGGGAATCACCCGACGAACTGGCGGTCCAAGTCACGCGTGCCATCCGCCGCGTCGAAGAAACCATGGGCAAGAACCTCGGCGATTCGAAGGATCCGCTCCTCATGTCCGTCCGCTCCGGCGCGAAGTTCTCGATGCCCGGCATGATGGAAACCGTCCTGAATATCGGCCTCAACGATGAGTCCGTGGTCGGCCTGGCAGAGCAGTCTGGCGACGAGCGCTTCGCGTGGGATTCCTACCGCCGCCTCCTCCAAATGTTTGGTAAGACCGTCCTTCACATCGAAGGTGAACCTTTCGCCGACGCCCTGCACGCCCTCCAAGACGAGAAGGGCTACGCAGGCGATCCTGACATGACGACGGACGACCTCAAGCGTCTCGTTGACGAGTTCAAGGAGATCATCAAGAAGGAGACCGGCGAGGACTTCCCGCAAGACCCCCGCACCCAGCTCGACCTCGCGATCGAGGCCGTGTTCAACTCCTGGAACACCGAGCGCGCCGTTATCTACCGTCGTCGTGAACACATCCCTGCCGATATCGGCACGGCCGTCAACGTTCAGACCATGGTGTTCGGCAACATGGGCGAAGGCTCCGGCACGGGCGTCTGCTTCACGCGCGACCCCTCCACCGGCCACTCCGGCGTCTACGGCGACTACCTTGAGGACGCTCAGGGCGAGGACGTCGTCGCCGGTATTCGTAACACGCTGCCGCTGTCCGCTCTCGAGGAACTCGACAAGAAGTCCTACGACGAGCTCACCAGCATCATGGACCGCCTCGAAACCCACTACCGCGACCTGTGTGACATCGAGTTCACCGTCCAGCGCGGCAAGCTCTGGATGCTCCAGACCCGCGTGGGCAAGCGCACCGCCGCCGCCGCGTTCCGCATCGCCGACCAGCTCGTTGACGAGAAGCTCATCACCCGCGATGAGGCCGTCACCCGCGTGACCGGCGACCAGCTGACCTCCCTTCTCTTCCCGCAGTTCGACAAGGACGCGGACAAGGTTGAGATCTCGCGTGGCATGCCGGCATCGCCCGGCGCAGCCGTGGGCGAGATTGTCATGGACAACGCCACCGCCGTCGAACGCACGAAGGCTGGCGCCTCCGTCATCCTCGTTCGCCGCGAGACCAACCCCGACGACCTCGAAGGCATGGTCGTTGCCGAGGGCATCCTGACCGCACGTGGAGGCAAGACCTCGCACGCCGCCGTCGTCGCCCGTGGCATGGGCCGCTGCTGTGTTGTTGGCGCCGACGATCTGCTGATCAACGAAAGCGCTGGCACGATGGACATCAAGTCCACGGGCAAGCAGTACAAGGTCGGCGACGTCATCGCTATCGACGGCGCCTCCGGCGAGATCTTCGAAGGCGACGTGCCCGTCACCGATTCGCCGGTCACCGCATACCTGACCTCCGGCCTCGAAGCCGGCCTGGCAGTGGCACCGGACGAGGGCTCCGAGGAGCTCGTCCACGCCGTGGACCGCATCCTCACCCACGCCGACGAGAAGCGCCGCATGCGCGTGCGCGCCAATGCCGACAGCCCCGAGGATGCCAAGGCAGCTCGCGACTTCGGCGCCCAGGGCATCGGCCTGTGCCGCACCGAGCACATGTTCCTTGGCGAACGCCGCAAGCTCGTTGAGGAAATGATTCTCGCGAAGGACGACGACGCCCAGAAGGCCGCCCTCGAGAAGCTCCTTCCGCACCAGCGCGAAGACTTCGTTGGCATCTTTGACGCGATGGACGGCCTGCCCGTCACGGTTCGCCTCATCGACCCGCCGCTGCATGAGTTCCTCCCGGACCTCACGCAACTCTCGGTTGACCTCGCCGTCAAGGAAGCCAAGGGCGAGGAAGTCACCGACGAAGAGCGCGAAGTGCTCGCGGCCGTTCGCCAGAACCACGAGCAGAACCCGATGCTCGGCCTTCGCGGCGTTCGCCTCGGCCTGAAGATTCCGGGCCTCATCCGACTCCAGGTCCGCGCCATTTCCGAGGCAGCCGCCAAGCTGATCAAGGACGGCAAGGATCCGAAGCCGGAGATCATGGTTCCGCTCATCGGCTCGATCCGCGAAATGCAGATCGTGCGCGAGATCGCCGAGGAAGTCATCGCCGAGGTCGAGGAAGAGACCGGCCAGAAGCTGGACATCCCGATCGGCAACATGATCGAGCTCCCGCGCGCAGCCATCTCGGCCGACACCATCGCAACCGAGTCCGACTTCTTCTCGTTCGGCACGAACGACCTCACGCAGACGGCGTGGGGCTTCTCCCGCGATGACGTCGAAGGCACGTTCTTCAACGACTACTTCGATTACGGCATCTTCGGCGTTTCGCCGTTTGAATCCGTTGATCTCGGTGGCGTTGGACCGCTCGTGGACATCGCCGTTGAGCGTGGCCGCAAGACCAAGCCCGAGATCCACCTCGGCGTGTGTGGTGAGCACGGCGGCGATCCGCAGTCGATCCACTTCTTCGAGATGGTTGGCCTCGACTACGTGTCCTGCTCGCCGTTCCGCGTGCCGATTGCCCGCCTCGAGGCAGGCCGCGCCGCGATCGAGAACGAGACCACCTACGAGACGCAGTTCGTTCCGAGCAACTAAGTGCGTTAGCGAAGCGGGCGGGCTAGTGGCCTAGTCCGACTCGGAGGGCCGGCCGTTCCCCTGTGGGGGAGCGGCCGGCCTTTTGTTGCGAGTGGGATGTGGGTGGTGTTGCCGGTGTGTGGTTGATGCTGCGGGTGCTACCGGTGCGTGCGTGGGCGTGGCTGCTGCCGTCCGAAGTGTGGAACGGGATAATTCGGTCTGTCCAGCGGTTTACCAGTGCCGCTAGGCTCAATCGCAGATAGTGATAGAGCACTTTGATCTAGGGAGACCCCATGTCTGATTTCGTCTCTGAGACCCTCGCCGAGGTCCAAGCACGGGCCGACAAGGCACGCGAAGTCAACGCGAAAATGCTCGAACTCCGCCAGGAGGGCTCCTCACCGGATGGCGAGGTGAACGTCGTCGTCGACGCAACCGGACGACTCATGAGCCTAGAGATAAGCGATGACGCGCTGTCGTCGTCGGGCGAAGAACTGGCAGCACTCATCATGGAAACAATGTCCGCGACCCAGCGTCAGTGCGCTGCGCAGGCCGCGGAGCTCGCCGAGCAGGCATGGGGCCGCAACTCGCCCACGGCGAAGACGATCGCCGAGCAGGCCTACGGGCAAGTCGTGGACGTGGGACCCGCCGACGATGACGACGACCAGCCCCGGCGCGGCGCCACCCGGCTCTGGTAACCATGCGGGTCAGGTTCGATGCCGGCGTCGCCAGCGCGCACGCCTCCAAAGCAACAGGCCGAGCAGACTCCCTCACCGGCCTCACCCTCGTTGACGACATCACCACCGCGGCTGATGGCCTCCGAAACGGTGACTGGCTCTCAGCGAGCCTCGGCACGTGACGAGCAAATACGCTGCTTAACGTGGACCTTAGGACGAAGTAAGAATGGAGTCCGGCCGTGAAGTTTCCCTTCCTTGATTTTCAGACCGTAGAACAGGTGCCCGACGAGTTGTTTGAGCGCTACCGCGGTCGGGTAGAGGACAGCATCATTGAGCTATGGCAAACCACGGTTTTGGCACGGCACTCAAAGGCCTTTTGAAAGTAATTGACCCGGATGAGTTCTTAGCAAAGATCGGTCACGTGCTGCCGCGCGAGGATATCATTCCGCTCTTTGCGACGAGTATGGGCGATCTGATCGTGTGGGACGGGACTGGTTACACGAGCCTGATCATGCGCAAGGGCTTCCCGCGAGCTCGAGCTGGCACATAAGGATGTCTATTCAGATGCGTTCGAGCCCGGATCCGAAAATGCGGAATGCTCGAGGACGTCTTTGTGTGGAGCCCCTATCCGGAGGCGGTGGCCGCCTATGGCGAGCCTGCCTACGACGAGTGCTTCGGTTACGTGCCGTTGCTCGTGCTTGGTGGTCCGCAACGGGTGGAGAACCTGCAGGAGGTCAAGCTTATCGAGCACATCGCCCTCATAACGGACTTTGCGGGCGTTATTCCCTACTGGCGTTAGGGCAGACCTGAAAATTCTGTGAGCCTGAGCGTTTTGATCGAAGTTATTGCCCATTTCGGCCTTTTCTTCACAAGTTTTTCAGGTCAGCCCCCACAACCGGCCAGCCTGACCGCCGCAGCCGGCGCATGCCAGCTGTCATAACCGCCGGGGCCAGCCCGGGCCAGCAGCCATAACTTGCCCGGGCTGACAGTCACAACCGGCCGGCGCTTGGCCAGACCTGAAAATTCTGTGAGCCTGAGCGTTTTGATCGACGTTATTGCCCATTTCGGCCTTTTTCTCACAAGTTTTTCAGGTCAGCCCCCACAACCGGCCAGCCTGACCGCCGCAGCCGGCCCAGCCAGATTGCCGCAACCCGTCCGGGGCAGCCCATAGCAGCCCAAAAACCCACCAAAATCCAGCGCCATATCTGGACTGGCTCCAACCTCCGAATAACGGGACTTTCGGCTTTCGAAAATAGGTGAGGTAAGGGTAGCCTTACCAGTATTCCAGCCATTTGTTCACAGTCCTTGGAGGGTTTATGAGGCTCGCAGAGTGTCCTACTCGCGTGGCGCTTCGCCTGACGGAAATTGAACTCCCGCAGCGCAGCCTCCTGCGCATGCACGAGATCGGCCTGCGCATCGGCGCCGAAGCCACGATCATCCAGCGGGCAGGTTTCGGCGGATTGATCCTCAACATTGCTGGCTCGCGCGTGGCCGTCGACCACCGTTCAGCCAAGAAGATCCTCGCGGAGCCCGTGGCGGCATGACCACCCAGCCCACCACCCGCACTCGCCGTACGAAGCGCCCCTGCGAAGGCACTACGATCGCCCTCGTCGGCAACCCGAACGTCGGCAAATCAACGCTTTTTAATGGCGTGACCGGCGCCCGCCAAGCCGTCATGAACGCGCCCGGCACTACGGTCGAGGTGCAGGTCGGCACGTGGAAAAACGTCGGCGCCACGATCCTCGACCTGCCCGGCACATACTCGCTCGTCCCGAACAGCCCGGATGAGAAGGTTGTGGCGGATACGCTGTCGTCGGCCACGGTCAACTCACTGACCGGCGGATGCCTCGATCTCGTGCTCGCCGTCCTCGACGGCGGCGCCCTCACGCGCTCCCTCTACCTCGTGGCCCAGCTTGCCCAAACCGGTTACCCGCTCGCGGCCATCATCTCGATGGCGGACGTCGCCGCAGACAACGGCATCACCATCAACCCCTCGGCCATCTCGCGAGAGCTCGGCATCCCGGTGCTCGTGTTCGACCCGCGCAAATCCAAGGATTACCCGCAGCTCGACCGCTTCATCGAGCAGGCCACCCGCGAACCCAAGCGTGTGAGCGGCATCGACCCCGACCCCACCGCGCCCGGCTACTCCGAATTCGCCACCGCCGCCCGCGTGTCCGACTGCCGCATCAGCGACATCGATTCGCGCGACCTCCTCGCGCAGACCACCTGCCCCTGCGAGGGATGCAATAAGAACGACGCCGTCTCCTCGGCTGGCAATGGCCGCTCGGCTGGCTCTGGCTCCCAGGCTGGAACTAGAGCCTCGGCTGGCACCGCATCCCCGGCTGGCACTGGATCCTCGGACGGTGCTGGATCCCCGGCTGGTACCGGAACCCCGGCTGGCCCCGCCAGCTCCGGTCCGATTCCGCTCGAGATCGGCGGGCTGACCAGCAACCCAGAAACAGGCACCCAGAAGCGCACGCCAGCCCCCACCACAAACTGCGGATGCGGCCACAGCGCCACCGCCGGCCTCGACCTCGGCGAAAGCTACGGCACGGCAGCGCCCGCCCAGCCCACCGACCACGACCCGCAGTCAACCGGCGAGCTCCAGCGCGCGGCCACCCTCTTCTCGTGGGTCGACCGCGTTGAATCCGCCATCACCGAGAACGTGCAGAATGCCGAGCCGCGCCCGTCGCGCTCGGACCGCGTGGACCACGTCCTACTCAATCCATTCGCCGGCCCGCTCGTGTTCCTTGCCCTCATGTGGCTGCTCTTCAAGCTCGCGGGGGAGTGGATCGGCCCGATCCAGGACCTCTTCGATTCCCTCTTCACGAACACCGAGCCGGGCGCGATCTCGCTGGCCAACGGCGTGGGCTGGCTGCTGTCCGCCACCGGCCTATCGGGCACATGGCTCGACTCGCTCCTCATCAACGGGCTGGTCACGGGCTTGGGCGTCGTCGCATCGTTCGTGCCGCTGATGTTCACCATCTTCGCGGCGCTGTCCATCCTCGAAGACTCCGGCTACATGGCCCGCGCTGCCTTCCTCGCCGACCGCCTCATGCGCCGCATCGGCCTCGACGGGCGCGTGGTGCTCCCGCTGATCATGGGCTTCGGCTGCAACCTGCCCTCACTGGCCGCCGCCCGCACTCTCCCGTCCGCCTCGCAGCGGCTGGTCACAGTGCTCATCACGCCCTATACCTCGTGTGCGGCGCGGCTGACGATCTACCTCATGATCGCCAAGATCTTCTTCCCGAACACGGCGGGAACGGTCGTGTTCGGGATGTACGTGGTCTCGCTGGTGCTGGTCGTGGTAGCGGCCTGGGTGCTCAAGCAGTTCATCACGAAGCACGACGCCGAGGCGCCCCTCATGCTCATCCTCCCGGCCTACCAGGTGCCCCGCATCCTGGTGCTCCTGCGCCACGCGGTGCAGCGCTCGTGGATCTTCATCAAGGGCGCCGGCAAAATCATCGTGGCCATGACCATGGTGGTGTGGCTCCTCGGCGCGATCCCCATGGGCCAAGGCGCCGAGGGCAAAGCCTTCGCCGACCCCGAGCTCGCCATGGAACACTCCGCCTACGGCCAGGCCGCCAAGCTCCTTGAGCCGGTTTTCGAGCCGGCGGGCTTCGGCGATTGGCACATGACAGGCGCCCTCATGACCGGCTTCGTGGCCAAAGAAACCGTGGTCTCCTCGATCGTCACCTCCTACAACATGGACCCGGCAGCGGCCGGCGACGCCGAAGACAACGGCGACAACCTCGGCGTCCTGCCCGACCTCCTCAGCGAGTCCTTCACCGAGACCGCCGGCGAGGGCTACCAAGGCCTAGCCGCCATCGCCTTCCTCGTGTTCGTCCTTGCCTACACCCCGTGCATGGCCACGGTGGCCGAGCAGGCGAGACTCATTGGCGGACGCAAAACCGCGATCGCCGTCGTCGTGCAACTTGCGGTGGCGTGGGCGCTGGCCGTGGGTATCTTCCAAATCGGGAAGCTGTTCCTGTGAGCGCGCCCGCCCGCCCCGCGGCGAACGCCACCGAGCGCGTGCTCGCCGAGATCCGCGCGGGCGCCACGGTGCCGGCCGTGGCGAGGCGGACCGGCACGTCGGAGGTGTTCGTCAAGACGATCCTTGACCACTTCGACCGCCTCGGCATGCTCGGCTCGGCCGCCTCGCTGTGCAGCTCTGACCACGGTGCGTGCAGTCCCGGTGGGGCCCAGACCGAAGCGGCTAAGATCAGTTGTGCAGGGTGCGCCTTCGCCCGATAGGACCTGCGCGGGCGTACTCGAGGAGGAGACATGACTGCACACGTCCACGCGGCAACGTTCGCCGACCAAATCGCTGAGCGGATTTCGGGCGAGGTCGACGATTCTGCCCGCGCCCGCGCCGAGTATTCGACGGACGCCTCCAACTATCGCGTGCCTCCCACTCTCGTTGTGTTCCCCAAGAACGACGACGACGTTGCGGCCGTCCTGCAGATCTGCCGCGAGCAGGGGGTGCCGCTGACGTCCAGGGGTGGTGGCACCTCGGTGGCCGGCAATTCCGTGGGGGCTGGCGTCGTGCTCGATTTCTCGCGGTACATGAACAAGATTCTTGAGATTGACCCCGAGGCGCGGACGGCGCGCGTGCAGCCGGGCGTGATCATGAGCGACCTGCAGCGCGAGGCGGCTAAACACGGGTTGCGTTTTGGCCCGGACCCTTCCACCCAAAACCGTGCAACGTTCGGCGGCATGATCGGCAACAACGCGTGCGGCCCGCACGCCGTTGCCTGGGGACGCACGGCCGACAACGTCTTAGAGCTCGAATGCATCGACGGGCAGGGACGCTCGTTCACGGCAGGCGCAGGCGACACGGCACTGGACGCCGTGCCAGGGCTCGAATCGCTGGTCGATACACATCTAGCCGACGTGCGGACGAACTTTGGCCGGTTCTCACGGCAGGTCTCCGGCTACTCAATGGAACACCTGCTACCTGAAAATGGGCGAGACCTGGCGAAGATGCTGGTCGGCTCGGAGGGCACGCTCGTAGTCGTCACCGAAGCAACCCTGCGGCTGGTACCGCTCGCGCAGGCTCCGACCCTGATCGTGCTCGGCTACCCGGACATGGCCACGGCTGCCGACGCCGTACCCGCCCTGCTCGAACACTCGCCGCTGGCGGTGGAGGGCATCGACGCGGAGCTCGTGGACGTGGTGCGCCGCTCGAAGGGGACGGTGCCGGATCTGCCGCCCGGTGGCGGCTGGTTGTTCATCGAGGTGGGCGCGCAAGAAGGCGAGGACATCTCGGTGGTGGCTGAGCGGGTCGAGGCCATTACGCGCGATGCGGGCACGGACGCGGTTATGGTGCGCCCGCCGGGGTCGGAGGCCACCGAGCTGTGGCGCATTCGCGCCGACGGCGCCGGGTTGGGCGGCCGCACGCCCGCCGGCAATCCCGCCTGGCCGGGCTGGGAGGATTCGGCCGTGCCGCCCGAGAAGCTCGGAGATTACCTTCGCGACTTGCGCGCGGTGATGGACCGCCACAGACTGGACGGCCTCATGTACGGCCACTTCGGGGACGGCTGCGTACACGTGCGAATCGACTTCCCGATCGACGAGGCGACCGGCGTGCCGGTCATGCGCCAGTTCATGGAAGAGGCCACGGATATTGCGGTGAGCTATGGCGGGTCGATGTCAGGCGAGCACGGCGATGGGCGCGCTCGCTCGGAGATGCTCGATCGCATGTACCCGCCCGAGGTGATCGAGCTCTTCGCGGGCGTGAAGAATCTGTTTGATCCCGAGGGTGTGCTCAATCCCGGCATCCTCGTAGACCCCGAGCCGCTCGACGCCGACCTTCGGCGACCGAGCGCCGCGCCCACCGAATACGCGGGCGGTTTTCACTTTAGGGAAGATCAGGGCGATTTCACGCGGGCGGTTCACCGGTGTACCGGCGTGGGCAACTGCCGGGCGGACCGCACGGCGGCGGGGTTCTTCATGTGCCCGTCGTATTTGGCGAGTCGGGACGAGAAGGACGTGACGCGCGGGCGCGCTCGCGTGCTCCAAGAGGTCACGAACGGAACCCTGGTGAAGGACTTTGCGGACACGGCCGTCGTCGAGGCGCTGGATCTGTGCCTGGCCTGCAAGGCGTGCGGGCGCGACTGCCCGACGGGTGTGAACCTCGCCAAGTACAAGTCCGAGGCGCTGTACCGCGGGTACAAGGGCAAGCTCCGCCCGCGCACCCATTACGTGCTCGGCAACCTGCCGATTCTTGGCCGCCTGGTCACGTGGCTGCCACCCGTGGCGGCGATCGCGAACGCCGTTCTGAAGATCGGCCCGATTCGTAAGCTGGCCTTTTCGACGCTCGGCATCGACTTTCGCCGCCAGATGCCAGGGTTTGCCACCGAACGGTTCTCACGCATCGCGGCCAGTCACAAGAAAGCCGCGCAGGCGGCCACGCAAGGGCTGCGGCCGAACGCCGAGGGCCGCGTCGTCGTCGAACAAAATGCTGGACCAGACGGCGAAAAGTACGTGATGCTCTGGGCGGACTCGTTCTCGGAGACGCTGGATACGGCGGGCGCGCAGGCGATGGTCGAGGTGTTGCAGCGGGCGGGCTACACGGTGCTTATCCCGCCGGAGGACGCGTGCTGCGGGCTGACGTGGATCACGACCGGGCAGCTCGGGCATGCGAAGAAGGAGCTGACGAACTTGCTGACGGTGCTGGCGCCGTTTGCGGCGTCGGGGATTCCGATCGTGGGCGTGGAGCCCTCGTGTACCGCGGTGTTGCGCGAGGATATGTGCGACCTGCTGCCGGATGACCAGCGCGTCGGTGTGGTTGCCGACATGACGTTCACGCTCGCCGAGCTGCTGAGCGCGCCGGAGCCGGTTGGGCCGGGGGAGTGGGAGGCGCCGGACCTGACGGGCGTGGAGATCGTGGCGCAGCCGCACTGCCACCACTACTCGGTGATGGGCTGGGACTCGGATGCCGAGCTGCTCAAGGCGGCGGGCGCGACTCTGACCACGCTGTCCGGGTGCTGCGGGCTGGCGGGCAACTTCGGCATGGAGAAGGGACACTACGAGATGTCGGTGAAGGTGGCGGAAAACAACCTGATACCGACGCTCGCGAATGCCGCGCCCGACGCCGTGTACCTCGCCGACGGATTCTCATGCCGCACGCAGGCCCAACAGCTCGTGGGCGACCAAGGCGTGCATTTGGCTGAGCTTTTGCGCGATGGCCGCGCGACACGCAGGCGCACCGCGCGCTGATCGCCCGCAATCGCGAGCCGCGCAGGGATAGGCCGAACCTCATACCGCAGGAGCAATTTCGGACACGCCTGAGGGGGCGGGGTCGGGTAATCTAGGACAGAGAAAGGGGAGTGCGTGGGAGTTTTCGAATTGCGTGACGGCCGGCTCGTGGCGGCGCCTGAATCGGCGGCCAGCGACGTCGACGATTCCGTGCTGAGCGCCGTCCGCGCGCAGTCCCTCGAACTGATCGAGCGGCCGCTTTTCCCCGTGGGCTGGATCGGCGACGGCGCCGAATCGCTGCTGGCGTTGGACCCGACGGGGCAGGTCGTGACGATAGAGGTTATCCCGTACCTGACCGCGCAGACTTTCGTGGCGGCGCTGACTCGCGCCGGGCGCAACGCCGAGATGAACCGTAAGGCGCTCGCGGATTTGTATACGCGCGGGCACGACGCGTTCGCCGGGGATTACGAGAACTTTGTTGAGTCCTCCCCGCCGATCACCAAGCGTGGACCGAGGCTGTTGATCTTCTCGGTTGGCTCCGATGCGGATGTCCAGCGTCCGTTGGCGGCACTTCGGGGCGTGGGCGTTGAGACGTATC
Organism: Trueperella sp.; assembly: GCF_043424875.1. Taxonomy (NCBI): domain Bacteria; kingdom Bacillati; phylum Actinomycetota; class Actinomycetes; order Actinomycetales; family Actinomycetaceae; genus Trueperella; species Trueperella sp. Next base: position 14,105 of record NZ_JBHWPL010000062.1, read on the forward strand.
GCATCGTTATTCACCAGGGGGCGGATGGTCCGCTGGTGGAGATCGCGGAGAACTTCGAGGCGCGCGGCGTCATCGACGCGGCGCAGGCCCGCATGGGCATCGCCCACACTATCGACTCCGACGCGCCTGCTGGTGCCGAGGCTGCTGATGCCGGCGGCGCCGAGCAGGCTGAGGAAAAGGCGGTTGAGCACGAAGCGGCGCAGGTTGATGCCGAAGGTGCTGAGGCCGGCGAACAGGCTGAACCCACCGAACAGACTGCCGATGAGCAGCACGATGCCGAGATTGAAACCGAGCCCGAGACTGAGCCCGAGCCCGGGGACGTGACCGAGCCCGAGACTGAGCCCGAGTCCGCTGAAGTCGCCGATATTGACGACCAACCAGCGACTGCGGCGCAACCCGAACTAGAATCCGCCGAGACTACGAACGACCAGGGTGCGATCGACGTCGTCGATCAAACTGATACCCAGTCTGATGATGCGGAGGTCGTGAGCGATGCGCTGCGCTACGACGAGGCGTGGGAGATTTCGGGCTGGCGGAATGAGAAGGCGCGGCCGGCCAAGCGTGACGAGGCGGAGATTGCGGGTTTGGCGGCGCAGCACCGCTCATCGCGCGAGGAGCGCAAGGCGAAGCAGCAGGAGGTACTCCACAACCTGGCCCGCGAGCGCGAGCAGGTCGGCACCACGTTGTACGACCAGGCGAAGGCGGCGGCCAAGCGCGCGGAGCAGCGATTGTGGGAGATGAGTGCGCCGAAGGAAGCCTCGGATGCGCGGATCTTCTCGGAGCGCTTCTCCTCGGATGTGTCGTCGGGTGCGGTGGCCGACGCCGCCCTACGCTCGGACCGGTGGGAGTCGGGCGCCGAGGCGAGGGCTGAGCAGACTGATGCGGCTGCCGATGCTGATGCGGCTGCCGCGGAGCAGACTGGTGCGGCTGCCGATGCTGATGCGGCTGCCGAGCAGGCTCGTGCGGCTACCGACACCAACGTGGCCACGACCGAGCAGACCGACGCTACCGCGGAAGCCAACGCCGCCGCTGTGGAGGCGGTCAAGCAGGTTGCTGAGGAGCAGGTCGCTCGCCAGACGAATACGGAGCCCGATGCTTCCGACGAGAGTGCAGAGTCTGCCGACGCGGCGCCTTCTGGTGCTGCCGAATCTGCGGTCGAGTCAGGAACTTCCGGGTTGTCCGCTGAGACAACCCCAGAAACCTTCGAATCTCACGAATCACCCTCGGAATCCTCCGAATCCGAGAACCCAACCCCCGACCCACGCATGCAGCGAATCGTCGAGGAAGTTGGTCCGGTCAAGATCACGTGGAGCTCGTTGCGTAAGAGGTCATCGCTCAATGGGCACCTCACGAACGAGGGTCTGATTGACATTATTGGCGTCGGGATTTTTGCCGACCCGACCGAGGCCGCCGCCAAGGCTACGGGTAATTCCTTTGTGGATGGCTGGCGCATCTGGCGCGTACCAGATGGCCGCACCCTCAGCGAATTCGAGTAGAGCCAGCTCCTACTTTTCGGCCAATTCCTACTCTCGGGCGTCTACAACTTGGGTCGCTCCCGCGTACTTGCACTGTTTCCACGTGCACTTTTTCCACTCGGGCCGTTCCCGCCCGGGCCGGTCTCACTCGGGCCGTTCCCGTCTGGGCTACTCCCTGGCTGCTCTCACCCGGGCTGATCTCACCCGGCCGTTCCCGTCTGGGCTACCCCCTGGCTGCTCTCACCCGGGCTGCTCCTTGTCTGTTCTCACCCTCTAGTTTTCCGCTGATTTCGGGCTGATACCTCCGTGGACCGGAATATTTGGTGAGAAAACGGCCTACTTTGCCGATACCGTCGATGAAAACGCTCAGAATCACAAGATTTTCAGGTTGCGTGGCTCACAGGGCAGAAATAGCGCAGATACAAATGGCCGGGGCTGACCTCCGAGCTAGCTATAACCAGCTACCTTGGGTTGTTCGGCCGATCTGGCGAGGTGAATGCAGTGGTGAACGCTTTCATGTGCCAGTAGGCCACATCGCGCACGCTCGCCCGCGAGAGCAGCACGTCATGAATCGCGCCCTCGAGCTTCACGAGCGTGGTTACCGGGCCGAGCCGGGGGACGCGCTTCCAGATTTGCTCCACGTCGAGCACGGTATCCGCGTTGCGCATTTCGGCGCCCCACGTGTCGGAGTAGTAGGTCTTGCCACTGGTCAATACGAGGACGGGGCAGTCGATGGTGAGTCCCTCAGCCACTCGCTCGTGGCCATGCAGGATCGCGCGCAGCCAGCCAGGCCGAATCGGAAACGACGGAAACTGCCTGAACTCCGGATTCGGATTCCAGCCGCCCTCGCGCACAAACGGGTCGACTTCCTCATCCGCAATTCCCGCCTCCTCCTGCAGCTTCTTTGCCTGCTCGCGCTCTTCCTCACTCATCCACCCGGTCACGAGACGCTGATAAAACCCATTGTCATAGCTGGGCAACACGGCCGTTGGCGCCATCTTGTGGAGGGTATCGAGGATCGGCTGCCCCAGATGGCGCACGGCGGTCGCGGCCTGAAGCTCCAACCACGGGGAGTTCAGGATCAGACCGTGGAGCACACCCGGGTGCCGGTCAGCCCACAGCGTCGCGGTTAGTCCACCGGTCGAATGGCCGTACAGGAACAGAGGGACGTCGAGTCCATGGGCATCGTAAATGACGTCGAGCGCTTCGCCGATCTCCTCGTCGTACGTCGAGAGGTCTTCGACGTATCCCCACATTTGGCCTTCCATGTGCGCGCGACCGTATTTACGCAGGTCCAGAGCGTAAAATCGCCCGCTCGCCTCGGCCACGCGCTGAGCAAATTCGTAGTGGTAGAAGTAGTCGTTCCAGCCGTGGACGGCAAGCAGAGCGAAACTCGGCTTGCGTCCCTCGGCGGCGCTCGCAGCCCCGCGCCCGGCAGCACTGGGCGCATCGGTGCTACCGGCACTCGTCACCCCGCCGCTAGCTCCACCCGCAATGCTGCCATCGGCACCCGCCTCATCGCTCTCGGCCGGCTCACTCAGCGCCTCGTCGGGCACTTCGTCGCCCGACCAATCCGGTCGGTAGGTCACGAGGGCAGCGCGATTGGGTCCGTATTGATCGTCGTGTAGCTCGAGATAGCGCTGGTAGAAGCCCTCGCCGAGCGGGTCAGGAGTCCATGTCATGTGGCCATTATTGCGTGAAGACCTCGGGATCGTCGAGGAAATCGCGCAGAATCTTGGTGACCTGGTCGTTCTCGATGAGGAACCCGTCGTGCCCGTATTCCGATTCCACGTAGACCGCCGGCCCCGAGCCCTGGAGCTGGGCGGCCAGCCGTTCAACATCGCGCGGGTAGAACAGTCGATCCGTATTCACCGCGACGACGATCGCGGGCATCTCCAGCGCCTCAACGACGGCGTCCGTGCCACCGCGCCCACGCCCAATATCGTGCGTGATCATTGACTGGGAAATCGCGATGTACGAGTTCGCATCAAACCGCAGGGCGAGCTTGTACGCGTGGTGATCCAAATATGAGGAGACGGCGTAGCGCCCACCCGCGAGCGGATCCTCGCCCTCTTGAGGCGTGCGGCCAAAGCGCTGGTCGAACTCGATGGGGCAGCGGTAGGTGATGTGCGCGAGCTCGCGCGCCAGCCCGAGCCCGCGGTGCGGACCGGCGCCGTCGGGATGGTCGTAGTAGTCGCCGCCGTTGAAACCGGGGTCGAGAACGATGGCCTGAATCTGGGTCTTCGCGTAGGCGATCTGCTCGGCCGTCGTCGCCGCTGCAGATACCAGTACGGCAATTGCGCCGGTCATCTCCGGATACGACGCCGCCCACTCCATCACGCGATTCCCGCCGAACGAGGCCCCAGCGATGAGCGCCCACTGGGCAATGCCGAGCGAATCGGCCAGCCGCTTTTCGGCGTCGCACATATCGCGGATCGTGATCTCGGGCCAGCGCGAGCCCCACGGTTTGCCGTCGGGGGCGGGCGACGCCGGGCCAGTTGTTCCCTGGCATCCGCCGAGGACGTTCGGGCAGACGACGAACCAGCGGTCGGTGTCGATGGCTTTGCCGGGGCCGACGATGTCGTTCCACCAGCCGTCGCCACCATCCTTCGAGGTGGCGTGCGAATCTCCCGTGAGCGCGTGGCACAGCAAGACCGCGTTTGTGCCGTCGTCGTTGAGCTCTCCCCACGTCTCGTAGGCGAGGGTCACGGAGGGAAGTTTGCCGCCGAGTTCGAGGTTCATCGGGCCAATGTCGAGGAACTTGCGTTCGCCGGGATCGTCGCCGGGAAGCCATGCGCCGGTGGCGGGGATGGGCTTGCGGACGAGGGGTGGGTGGTAGCCGGTGTCGTAGTCGCCGACGGGCGCCGCGTCAGTGACGGGCGTGATCGGCGGGTAACCGACGAGGTAAGCAGGGTATTCGTGCGATTGTCGATGCGTCATTGAGTCCTCTTGGGCGGATTGTTGATAACAAGACGATCAAGGGCGCCTAGCCAGGTCCGTGGAGGGGCCAGCGCCCGCACTACATTCGCTTCACCATGGCACAAAGCCTAAAGCGCTTGCCCGGTAATTGCAAAGATTGGTGCAGGAAAGCCAAAAGGTGGACGGTCGTCGTCGTGGATATTAGAGGGACTGGCGTGAAAGCTGTGACAAATGTTGCTAAAGTGACCAAGGTTGCAAATGTAGGTGTTGTGAATCCTGTTTCTGGTGTTCCCTTTTGTAACAGATTGGTATACGGTCTTAACGGAAGGTTGCCTTTTGTCAAGGCGACACGCCATGCACAAACACGGATAATCACGGAGGTACGGGTGACCTGGGCACGGAAGTCACTAGTTCTCATCTCGGTTGCGGGTCTCGCGGCATCGATGGCCGGCCCCGCGGCGGCGGTTCCGGTCACGGACCAGGACATCGAGGACTCGTATGCGCGCGAAGCGCAGACCGAACGTACGCTCGCGGATGTCGAGATCGAGCTCGCGGAGCTGTCGGCACAAAGCAACGAGCTAGCAGCGACGGCGGCCGAGAAGGAAGCCGCGTCGATTCTGGCGCAGGCTGACCTCGCTGAGTCGATCTCATTCGCCATCGAGGCGCAGGAGAAGGCCAATCAGGAGCTCGCCGACCTCGAGGAGGCGCGCAAGGAGCTCGGCGGCGTCTCGCAGGCGATGTACCAGAACTCGGCTGGCGAGATCACACAGTCGTACTACATTTTCGGCGCTGAGTCGGTGGAGGACGCCAACCGGCGCTCGCAGGCTTACGGCGCGGTTGCAAACCAGGTGGACTCGAAGGTCAAGCGGTTCCGTGCGCTTGAAGAGGTCGCCCGTGTGTTGCAGGAAGAGGCGGACGCCGCAGCCGCCGAACAGGCCGAGGCTGCGCAGGCAGTTATTGATACGGCCGACGAGGCCAAGCGCGCCGCCGACGAGCAGGCCGCTCAGGTGACCGAGGCGAGCACCCAGCGCGAGGCTCTCGCGGCCGAGCTTGCCGCCCAGCGTGGCACCACAGTTGAACTTGAACGCCAGCGGCTCGAGGATATTGAGGCGGAGCGGCGTGCTCAGGCTGACGCCGATGCGGCCCAGCTCGTCGCAGATGCCGAGGCTGAGAATCAGGCGCGCCTCGACGCGCAGGCTGAGCGCGATGCGGTCCAGGCCGTCTTGACACCCACCGTTCCGACGAGTCCTGCCGCTCCAGCGACGCCGTCTAATCCGGCGCCCGCTCCGGATCCAGCACCGACGACGCCGGCACCAGCACCGCGCTCAGCGGCTTCCCGGTCAGCGGCAGCACCTTCGGGGTGCTCAGCACCGGGTTGCTCGCGTCGATCCCCCACCCCGGCACCTTCGCCGACGCCTCCCTGCTCGGTGACGCCGTCCGCGGTGACACCGACCGGGACGTGACCATCCTGCGCGTGGACCTGGACGTCCCGGACGGGGCCAACTGCCTGTCCTTCGACTTCAAGTTCCTCTCCGAGGAGTATCCCGTCTACGTCGGCAGCAGCTACAACGACGCCTTCATCGCCGAGCTCAACGAGAGCACCTGGACCACTGCGCAGACCACGATCGTGGCACATT
>NZ_JBHWPL010000063.1:0-2590 GCF_043424875.1 Trueperella sp.
CGGGTTCGAATCCCGTTGGGGGTACTGCTTCACCAGAAGCGGGTAGAAATACCAAATCTGGCCCTGTAGCGCAGTTGGTTAGCGCGCCGCCCTGTCACGGCGGAGGTCGCGGGTTCAAGTCCCGTCAGGGTCGCAGAGAAATCGCCCGGTTTCCACCGGGCATTTTTCTACTCAGGCTCTGTAGCTCAGTTGGTAGAGCGTTCGACTGAAAATCGAAAGGTCACCGGATCGACGCCGGTCGGAGCCACCAAGACCCTCGCGAAAGCGGGGGTCTCGTCGTATCTGACGAGTGCGCATTGCGAGGGCGCAGATCTGGCGCCCGCTCCGTTTCGGCATTTGGGAAACTTCCTGTTACGATTGCGACTCTGGCCCTGTAGCGCAGTTGGTTAGCGCGCCGCCCTGTCACGGCGGAGGTCGCGGGTTCAAGTCCCGTCAGGGTCGCAGAGAAAACGCCCGGTTTCCACCGGGTGTTTTTCTATTGGTGGCACCCCTCATTGCTGGCCGCGTGTCAGCGAGTGGGCCTATGAGAAAGTAGCGTGACCGCCGCGGGCGGCAGCGCGGTCACGGGGAGACCAGCGCGAAGCTTGCCTGCCCCACAGCGGAGGCGTCAGAAGCTCAACGCATACATCCCTCGCTCTGGCTACGCCACGCCGTAGACTTGCCCCATGCCAACACCCAAGATTCTTCCCGTGGCTTTCGGCTCTGATGTGGCCGATTATTCAATCGCGCGGCTCTTTCACGAGACCTTCGGCGTCAAGACGCTAGCGATTGCCCAGTTCATGCGCGGGCCGGTCGACAATTCAAAGATCGTAGACGTACGCCTCGTGCCGCGCGAAACGTTCTACGACCCCAAGGTGCTCCTGCCTCTCTTCCATGAGATCGCCGACGAGTTCCCAGACCTGACCCCCGTCCTCCTTGGCAACGAAGACAACGTACTCAACATCGCGATGGCCCACCGCGACGAGCTGGAGCCCCGCTGGTTCCTGCCGCTGTCCGACCGCTCGGTGCTCGACCTCGCGAATAACAAGGACGCGATGGCCGAGCTCATCACTGGCCTCGGCTACTCGGTGCCGAGGCACGTCAACGTGGACATCGCGAGCGCCACCACCTGGGACGCCATCGTCGACCTGCGCGCACCCCTCATTGCCAAGCCCACGATCGGCGGCGATCAGGTGCGCTTCCGCCGCACCGGCCTGCAAAAGGTCGCAACCTTCGACTCCCACGCCACGGCTCGCGAGTACTTCACGCGAATCGCCGACGCCGGCGGCCAGATGAGCCTCGTCGTCCAAGAGCTCATCCCCGGCGACGACACCACGCAATGGGTCATCAACGGCTACGTCAACAGGCACGGAGAGATCACCGCGATCGGCACCGGCCAGGTCCTCCTCGGCATTCACGAACCGTCGCTCATCGGCAACGCCGGTATTATTTACGTGCGCGAGAACGCGCAGCTTATCGAGCAGGCCGCCCGCATCGTCCACGACGTCGGCCTGCGCGGCTTCTTCTCCATGGATGCCAAGTACGACGCCCGCGATTCCGAGCCCTACTGGCTCGACCTCAACCCGCGCATCGGCCGCGGCAACTACTACCTCAAGGTGGGCGGGATCAACCTCGCGAAGGCGCTGCTCGACGACATGGCCGGCCTCTCGCTTGCCGATTCCGGCCGCCAAACGCTCCAGCACGAGGGCATGTTCGCGCTCATGCCCAAGCTCCTCGCCAGGCCGCACTACATCGCCGACCCGCAGCTGTGGGAGAGAGTCAAGCCGTTGAGGCGCAACGCCGTCGACCCGCTCGACTACCCCGCGGACCGCCACCCCAAGCGCACGCTCTTCCGCATCGCCTCGGGTATCAACCACCTGCGGCGCACCCGCACCTACTATCCCAAGCTCACGCACACGGGCTTCTAGCACGGCTGCCCACAGCCACCAACGCCACAGCCACCAACGTCACAGGCCGCCGACCCACGGCACGCGCCACACGCGGGTAGAGTTGCCCCGCACACACGAGGAGAAGATATGAGATTCGTCCAGCTCACGGAATCGGCCTACGCATCATTCGCCGAGCGCCAGGAGCGAATGTCCTTTACTCAGCTGCCCGAATACGTGGCCACCCGCAAGGCTCAAGGCGCGGACGTTGCGCTCGTGGGCGTCGTCGACGGCGATCCCGAACGCCTCCTCGCCGCCGCGGTCGTGATTTCGGAGCCGTGGAAGCGCGTTTTCAAGCGCGCCAAAATCGTCTACGGCCCCACGTTCGAGGAGCACAGCCCCGAGGCCGAGCGCACGTTTTACGAGGGCCTGCTCGACGTCGCCAAGCGCGATCGCACGATGCTGTCGGTACGCGTGACGCCGCCGATGATTCGCCGGCATTACGACGACCTCACCCCGGGTGACGAGACCGCCGCGGCCCAGAACCTGGATCGGCTCATTGAGGAGCTTGGCGGGCATCGCGTCATGCTTGACTTCTTCGACCGCCCCGACATCTCCGCGCGCTTCATGTACGTGAAGAACATCGACGGCATGGATTTCGCCACCGCCCACAAGTCCACCGGGCAGCAGGTGCGCACGGCGTTTAACCGCAAGGGCACGAACGG
>NZ_JBHWPL010000064.1:0-3274 GCF_043424875.1 Trueperella sp.
AGGCGACGTCGCTGTGACGTCGGCCAACCTGCGGTAAACCATCGAGAGGAAGGCGCCCGAGAGGTTGTGCCACACGGAGAAGATGACGGCCGGCAGCGCCGTTTCTGGCGTGAAGTAGGTGCGCGAGAGTGTTGCCGCAAGTCCCGAGTTTTGCATGCCGACCTCAACGGAGACGGTGCGCGCCACGCGGTCGCTGAAGCGGAAAACCTTGGCTGACAGATAGCCGAGGAGGTAGCCAAACAGGTTGTGCAAGATGACCGCCGCGAAGATCGCCACGCCAGCAGTCGCGAATGCCTCGGACGAACCGGGGATAACACCGGCAACGACGCCGCAGATACCGATCGTCGAGATCCACGGCAGGGCGGGAAGAATCTTGTCGATAACCTTCGGGATAACGAGGCGCAGAACCAGACCTGCGATAACCGGAATGAGGACCGTCTTCACGATGGACCACGCCATGGAACCGCCGTCGATCTCCATGTAGGTGCCCGCCAGCCACTGAACAAGAATCGGGGTCATGAGCGGCGCGAGGAGGGTGGAGATGGAGGTCATCGTCACCGAGAGCGCCACGTCAGCTTTCGCCAGATAGGAAATAACGTTGGACGACGTGCCGCCGGGCGCACAGCCCACGAGGATCACGCCCACCGCGATGGCGTCTGGCAGATTGAGCGCCTTGACGAGGAGTACGGCCATCAACGGCATGAGGACGTACTGGGCGATAACGCCGAGAAGAATCGGGAGCGGGCGGATGAAGACGAGCTTGAAATCGGGCAGGGTAAGCGTGAGTCCCATGCCGAACATGATGATTCCAAGCAGCGTCGATACGTGCGGGGTGATGTTCGAGGCCGCCCCCGGGAATGCGAACGCCCAGACGGCGGCGATAACGATCAGAATTGGGAAGAAGGTGACGGCGACGAGGGCCGCCCGATCTTCTGCCGACCGCTTCGGTTGTGCATTTTCTGTGATTGCGTTTTCAGACATGGCGCCATTGTTCCGCGCACTATCCACGATACGAAATCGCGTATCACATAGCGGGATGGGTCAATGGCGCCCAGCGGGCTAGCCGAGCTCGCTCAGCACCGCCGGCGCAGCCTCCTGCCAGCGCTGTTTCCAATCCCCAATCGGCGCCACTCCGATGGCGTCGAGTGAATCGTGTCCGAGCACGGAATACGCGGGGCGCGGGGCCGGGCGGTTGAAAGCGGCCGCCGTCGTCTCCCCTACGATCGCGGGATCCTTGCCGTAAGCCGCCATGATCTCCTTGGTGAAGCCGTGCCAATTCGTCTGACCAGACGAGGTGCCGTGATAAATTCCCGCCGGCGCTGCCGCATCCACGAGGCGGATGACGAGGTCGGCTAGATCCTTCGCCCACGTCGGCTGGCCAATCTCGTCGGTCACCACCGACAGCTCGGGATGCTTATCCGAGAGCCTGGCCATCGTCTTTGGGAAACACGAGCCGTGTTCGCCGTACAGCCAGGCCGTGCGGATGATGAGATAGTCGTCGGTCTCGGCACGCACCGCCCACTCTCCGGCCGCCTTCGTGCGGCCGTATGCACTCGCCGGCGCGAGCGGGCCGTATTCGCCGTAGGGGCTCTCGCTGTCCCCGGCAAACACGTAATCGGTGGAGACGTGCACGAACCGCGCGCCGATCTCCCGCGCTTTGCGCGCAAGGAGCTGCGGGCCCACCGCGTTGACGGCGAACGCGCTCGCTTCATCTTCTTCCGCTGCGTCGACGGCCGTGTAGGCGGCACAATTGACGACGACGTCCGCGTCGGCAAGCTCATCGACGCTGGCGGGGTCGGTGATGTCCACCGCGTCACGGGTTAATGCGAGCACGTCGTCGTCGCGTTCGTTAAGTAGGCGCACGAGATCGGTTCCAAGCATTCCCGCCGCTCCGGTGATAATCCAGCGCATGTTTCTCCTTCGACGCGTGCCATCCTACCGCCAGCGCGGTGTGAGATCTGGAACGTAAGAGTTGACGTTGTGACAAAAGTGAATAGTGTTGATGTTGAGATCAGTGTCTGTGCGCACAACTTCCAAGGACGTCAATGAAGATCACCATCGCGCTGGCAAGTGCCGGCCTACTCGTTTTTCCCGGCCTCACGCTGACGACTCACACAGCTGAGGAACCCTCCGCCTACGTGTTCGACCTGTCGGCAGCGCCCATCGCTGACGCAACCGAGCCCGCGGAAGACCCGGCTCCCGCAGAAGACCCGGCTCCCGTGCAGGCTCCGAATCCCACGGACCGCGTGGAGAGCCCGCTCGCGCCAGAGGCACCCGCGCTCGATTCCCTCGAAGTTCCGGCACCGGGCAGCAACGAGCTTGCTCCCACTACGGAGAGTGAGTTCGCCACGGCGCCTATAGACACGATGCCTACAGACACGGTGCCTACAGACACGTCAGACCGGCCCCTGCGCGACGAGCCCATCGACTCGGGCGAGGAAACGGCGAAGACGGCCTCCGTTGGCGGCTTCGAACTTGTGACGGCGCCGCTGGAGACGCCCGAGTTCGCGGTTGCGGGTGTGACGTGGGAGGGTGCGTCCCCCGACGTCGTCGAGATCCGCGTGCTGACGGACGAATGGTCAGAGTGGTATTCGCTCGAAATTGACCTCGACGAGGGCGGCACCCCCGGCACCGAGCCGTACATGGCCGCCGGCGCCACCGGCATTCAGGTCCGCACGAGCGGTCCTGCCGAACCGTCGAACTTCCAGGTCGTTCTCAACACCGGCGAAGGCACGGGCGGAACAGAGGAAGAGGCTCCCATCGACGAGGCGACGATCGAGCCCGAGCCGAACACCGACGACGCCCTCGCAGAGAACGTGTCGGTCAGTACCGAGGCAACCTTCCTCCCCTCCGTCCTTCAGCGTCCAGACGACGCATTCATCCAGGCCGCAGGCCGGACGTTCGGCGACCAACCGTCGTCGTTGATGCCGACCACGCTCATGGCGCCCACTCGCAGCGTTCCCATGCCAGCGCCCAAGGTCATGAGCCGGAGCGAATGGGGTGTGGGGACGTCGACGATCTGGCCCGCCTCGAACGCGAAGCTCACCGGCGCGGTCATCCATCACACCGCGGGCGTCAACAACTACTCCGCGGCCGAGAGCCCTGGAATCGTCAGGGGCATCTGGAATTACCACACGTACGGGCGTGGCTGGGGCGACATCGGCTACAACTTCCTCGTTGACAAGTACGGAAATATCTTCGAGGGCCGCACGGGCTCGCTCGCGTCCCCGGATACGCAGATGCCGATCGGCGCGCATGCCGCACCGGGCAACAC
>NZ_JBHWPL010000065.1:0-25435 GCF_043424875.1 Trueperella sp.
TTTGTAGTCCGAGTAGTCCACACCCTAAGAAGTGGATTCGACGTCCGCGCAGGGCGTGAGCGACGAGGTGTCCCCTGACTCGACTGCTTCGACGACGGCGATTGCTTCGTCGATCGTCCGCACCGACCAAATATTGAGCCCGTCGGGTTCGAATCCGATCGTCTCAGGACAGTTCGGAGCTGGTGCAATGAAGTCGGTTGCTCCGGCGTCGCGAGCGCCGTTGATCTTGTGGCGAATGCCCCCGATGGGATCGATCTCGCCGTCCCAGGCGATGGCGCCCGTACCCGCAATGGTCGCGTCGCCACCCAGCGATCCCTTAGTGATCGCGTCGTAAATCGCCAGCGTAAACATACCGCCAGCCGACGGCCCGCCAATACCCTCCACCACGTAATCGACATCGGCAGGAAGAACGACGTCGGTCACTTCGACGAACACGCCAAGCATCGAACCTGGGTGGATCCAGCCGGTGCCATCAGGTTCGAAGCCCCGGGTCGTCATATCGAGCGTCTGATCCTCACCATCGCGATCGATCTTCAAGGTGATGTCCGATCCGGCGGGAGTGGCGTCAAGGACGCCCGACAGGTCCATAAAGGTCCTAATCGTCACGAAGCCCTTGGTGCCATCGGTGCCGATTTCCTTCAGGACATCGCCTTCCTCAAGAACGCCAAACGCGGGTGCCTCCGCGGGCACCCCGGCAATCTTGAGCGTCATGGAGACCTCCATACCCGCGGTTTCGAAGGCAACGGCCGAGGCGGTGTCCTGTGAGAAATCCATGAGGGTTTGGTTGCGTTCTCGGATCTGATCAGACGTGACTTCCGCCGGGTACAGTGCACGGACCGGCACAAGTTGAAGGTTGCGACTCACAAGCGCGCCCACTGCCACGACGCCTGGCACACCGTGGTCGGCGTTGCCCGTTGCGGTCACGGTCGTCATGAGGAAGTCGGTGTCTGACTCGTAGGTGTCGGTGCCCGATACCTTGAGGATGTCCGTGCCGTTAATTTCGCCTGTCACGTCCAAGACTGGGCCTGGACTTTGCACAACGTAGGACGTCGGCATCGCGATACCGACGAGAAGGAGAAGCGCGTACATCGCGCCAGCAATCATCCTTCGTGAGGGGCGTCGTGCAATCCGCATGGGAGTCCATCCAATGTTGGTAAGAGCCGGTTCCGCGATCGTCGCCAGGTCCGGTCGAGTCCACCAGTATCCATCAGCGCCTGGCAATTTTCCGGGTTGCCAAGCTCATTTACGCGTCGGGCGCACCGCCGTTCTTTGTCAGGCGGGACCTCGCCCACTACTCTGGGTAGATAGCCGAGGAGGAAATCTTATGAGCAACAGTGATCATAACGGGCAAGGCACACCAGATGACAACTGGGAAGACATGCTCCGTGCGATTTTCGGACCCGATGGGGCCGAGCAGATCATTGAGCGCATGAAGGCGGAGGGCCAAGACCCGGACGCCGCAATGTCGCAGATGTTCGACCCCGCGAACATTGCGATGGTGACCCAGCAGATTCAAGCGATGCTCGGATCGTCTGGTGAAGGTCCCGTGAATTGGCAACTCGCTGAGCGGGTAGCCCGCGAAACGGTAACCCGAAGCAACGCGGATCGGTTAACTGCAGACAAGGCTGACCACACGCGCTCCTCCATGCGCACAGCTTCCCTGTGGCTGGATGCGGCCACCGAGTTCGATCCGGCGACGGGCCCAAACATGGCGCTCACCCGCCTCGACTGGATCGCTCACTCGCTTGGCACCTTCCGCAAACTTATTGATCCCATCGGTGCGAACGTTTCGCGCGCGTTCTCAGACGCGTTCTCCGCGCAAACCGAACATCTGCCTCCGCAGATGGCTGGGATGTTCGGTGATCCAACCATGTTCATCTCGAAGATGATCGCCTCGGTGCTGGGCGTGCAGTACGGCGGCGCTCTCGCAGAGCTCGCCATGAAGTCATTTGGTTCCACCGATACGGGCGTGCCACTACTTGAGGGGTCGTCCTCGATCCTCGTGCCGTGGAACATTGACGAGTTCGCAAAGGGTCTTGAGATTTCGCACGAAGAGGTCCTTCTTTATGTCGCCGTTCGCGAGGCTGCCGCAGCGCGCCTCTACACGCGCGTACCGTGGCTGCGCCCGCGCGTTCTCGACACCATCTCCGAAATCGCGTCCGGCATTGACATCGATATGGAGTCAATCGAGGAGCAGGTGCGCGGCATGGCCATCGATCCGACGAACATGGATCCCACCAACATGCCCCAGATCGACATGTCGAACATTTTCGTTCTCGAACTTTCCGGAGCTCAGGAAGACGCGGTTGAACGCCTCCAGCATCTGCTCTCACTTATCGAGGGCTGGGTATCTGAGGTCGCCGCACGTGCCGTGCTTCCCCACCTACCGAATGCCGTTCCGATGCGTGAACTCTTTACACGCCGTTATGCCACCGACAATCCGGCCAAATCCGTGTGGGAGGCACTCCTCGGTATCGAACTCGCGGCACGGCGCCAACGTGAGGCGGCCACATTTTGGCAACTCGCAGAGTCGAAGAAGGGCATGAAGGATCGCGACGCGATGTGGTCCCATCCCGATCTCCTGCCCACGGCAGATGCGCTCGACAATCCCGAGTCGTTCTTCGACGGCGAGCAACAAGACATCGATGCCGAACTCGATTCCTTCCTCGAGGGCCTATTCGGCGATTCCGAGCAGGGATCGGCTCCCCACGAGGCTGCCTTCGGCGACGACGGCGCCAGTCAGAACAGTGCCGACGACGACAGTGCCGACGACGATAGTGCCGACGACGATAGCGCAGCCGAGGATCCCCGCCACGACTAAATCCACAGGCGTGAATAGCTAGCGCCCGAGGCTTGCCCGTGCGGTTACTCTCGCGGCATGCAATTAACCACGGGAGTCTTCTGGACTGACACTCGCGAGGCACAGGTTGGCCTCGATCCACGCGTGGGCGTGAGCTTGGAGGGGCTGGATCTCAAGGAGCTCCAGCTCGTTGATTCACTGACGCGTCCGCATACCGACGCCGAGTTGTCTGCCCGCGCCCAAGCCGCCGGCATCTCCCCACACAGGTTACGCACGATTTTGGCCATGTTGACTCGGGCTGGCGTGCTCGATCCCGAGCCCTCCCCACTCCCCGATGCCATCGCCTCCCGGCGCATCCACGGCACCGTACCCAACCGGATGGGCCACCACGTCCACATTCACCGCGCGGATTATCTGGGCGCCGGCATCGCGATCGCGCTCGCCCGGTGTGGGGTCGGGCGGATTACGACGAACGACGACGCCGTCGTCACCTTTAACGACCATCCCGCGATGCGTCGCATGGGCGTGGGCGTGGACCGCCGGGCCGCCCTCAAAACTCTCATCAGGCAGGAAAATCCGCACGTGTTCGCGGGCACCCGAACCTCGAGCCCGCCCGATCTCACGATCGTGACCGGCACTTTTGCCACCGACCCGGTGACCGTGGGCCAATACGCCGCCGAGCAGGTTCCCGTGTATCAGGCGTGGATCGAAGAGGTGGACATCTATGCGGGCCCGCTGACGATTCCACACAGGACGGCGTGCGCGAACTGCCTCATGCTCCATCGAAAGAGCCTCGACCCGAATTGGCCCTCCCTCATTCAGCAAGCCTGCGCCACGCCCGCGCTCCTGCCCGATACCGGTGCGGCCATGCTGGCCATGAGCCTCGCGGTGCGAGACATCATCGAGGCACTCGATACCGATCGGGTGCCGCACATGTGGCGGATCGGCCCGGCTCCACTAGCGCCCGAGCCGATCGTCCTCCAACCTCACCCGGAGTGCGGCTGTGCGAGACTGGTGGGCGTCGATGACCTCGCCGATCCTCCGGCTCGCATTCACTAGCGGCCGTAGCCGACCGGCTTGCCGTTGACGATCGTGAGGATCTCAAGCCCGTAGTCGGTCAGTTTGCGCGTCCCAATACCACGCACCCGGCCAAGTTCGGCGAGGTCGCGAGGTTTCTTCTCGGCGATTTCGCGCAGGGTGACGTCATGGAGGATAACGTGCGCGGGCCTGCCGGTGGCCTGCGACTTTTCGAGGCGCCAAGTGCGCAGCTCTTCAAAAAGAGGCACATCGTTGGGGTTGTCTTTGGCCCAGTTATTCTTGGCGTCCCGAGAGCGCCGCCGCGATCGCGTGGTGCGCGATTCAGGCACGGGCCAGTGTTCGTCGAGGAACCGGCTCAGCTTGCGGTTTGCTCGCCCGCGATTGCCCGTAGCGTACGAAAGGAAGAGGTCCTCGCGCGCCCGGGTGATTCCCACGTAGAGGAGCCGGCGCTCCTCGGCGAGGTCATCGGAGGTCTTTGCATGGGAGATGGGCATGAGGCCTTCGCTCATCCCCACGAGGAAAACAGCGCTCCACTCCAAGCCCTTCGCGGCGTGGAGAGAGGACAGCGTCACCGCGTTCGTGGTGGGCTCGTTGCCCAGCTCGGCCCGCTCCTCAAGCTCGGCCACGAACTCGGATATCGATGCTTTGCGCTTGTCCCACACGTCCTGGGCAAGTTTGAGGATCGCCCTGAGTGATTCCCAGCGTTCCTTCGCGGCTCCGGCTTCGGGAGCCTCGGGCCGCCACCCCATCACTCGCAGCGTGTCCTCAACCATCTCCGGAAGATCGTCGCGCTGCGGCCCGCGGGCCACGGCACGCAGAGCAACCATCGCGTCGCGAACCTCGCGCCTGTTAAAGAACCGCTCAGATTCCTTGACCTCGAAGGCGATCCCCGCCTGAGCGAGCGCGGTCTCAAACTCCACCGACTGGGCATTAATGCGGTACAGGATGGCGATCTCGGACAGCGGCATGCCGGACTCGCGCAGGCTCAAAATCTTTCCGGCGACGTTGGCCGCCTCATCGGCGTCGTCGGCGTACTCATCGAAGTGCACGGGACGCCCGGACTTCATGGCGGAGACGAGCTCGACGGACGCCGGGGAACGGATGGGCTCAATCATCGCGTTCGCGAGCTCAACGATCTGCGGGGTTGAGCGGTAGTCGCGGTTGAGTTTGACCGTGCGGGCCCGCGGGTAGTCCTTCGTGAAGTCCTCGAGGTAGCGGGCCGAAGCGCCGGTAAACGAGTAGATCGTCTGCGAGACGTCACCGACGACGCAGAGGTCTCGCCTATCCCCCAGCCACAGTTGGAGGAGGCGGTGCTGCATGGGCGAGACGTCCTGGTATTCGTCGACGACGAAGTGCTTGTACTGCTGGCGAATCCGGTTCGCGATGTCCGGGCGGTCGCGCATGATACCGATGAGGATGATGATGACGTCTTCGAAGTCGATGACGGCGCGCTCAGCCTTGACCTCCTCGTATGCCTTGATGAGGCTCGCGATCTCGGCGTGCGAATAGTCGGCCACGTGCGGGCGGCCCTCGGCCTCGGCGCGCTTGACGTACTCGTCGGGCGCGATCAGCGAGACCTTCGACCATTCGATCTCAGCGGCCAGATCGCGCACGGAGATCCGATCCACGGCCATCCCCAAGCTCGCCGCCGCCTGGGAGACGAGGGGCATCTTCGATTCGCGGATCTCTGGCACAAACCCGCCGATTGCGTTCGGCCAAAAGTACCGCAGCTGGCTCAGCGCGGCTGAATGGAACGTCCGTGCCTGAACGTTACCCACCCCAAGATCACGGAGCCGCGAGCGCATCTCGCTCGCCGCCTTGGCGGTGAACGTGACGGCAAGGATATTGCGCGGGTCGTGCTGGCCAGAGCGAACGGCATAGGCGATGCGGTAGGTGATGGCACGGGTCTTGCCCGTGCCGGCGCCCGCGAGGACGGCCATCGGCCCGTTCACATTCGCGGCCACCTCGCGCTGGCGTTCGTCTAGGTGCTCAAGAAGTTCGTCTGCCACTTAACCCTCGCTTACCGGTCCGCCGAACCAGTCCTCGATGAGCGCGCGGGCCACCGAGGTCAGCCCGGGAAGGTGGTGTGGATCGTCGTCGTAGAGTGCCTTGACCTCGGCGCGGGTGAACCAGCGCGCGTCGACCACCTCGACGCCGTCGACCTCAATTGGCTGGTCCTCGTGGGCGAGATACCCGTGGAAGCCCACCATGAGGGAGCGCGGGAAGGGCCAGGGCTGGGAGCCAAAATACTCCAGGCGCCCAACCTCAATGTTGACCTCCTCGCGCACCTCCCTGCGCACGGCGTCCTCGAGGGTCTCCCCGGCCTCGACGAATCCTGCGAGGGTCGAGTACCGGCCCTCGGGCCATGCGCGATTGCGGCCGAGCAATATCCGCCCCTGCGCATCGTGGATTGCCATGATGACGGCCGGGTCCATGCGCGGGTACACCATGTGGTTGTTATCGCAACGCTGCTCCCAGCCGGAGGCAACGAGCTCGGTGGGCGCGCCGCACGTTGGGCAGTACTTGGAGCGGGTTTGCCAGTTGACGAGCGCGATCGCGCTCATCGCGAGGCTTGCCTCCATCTCGGACAGGAGCGGACCCAAGCCGTAGAAGCCTTCGAAGGCGACGGCGGCGAGCTCGGCCTGCCATTCGTCGTCGACGCTCACGTGCGCGACGTCCACCGCGAAGTAGGGCACATTGTCATATTTGCCCAGATACGAAATAGGTGACTCGCCGAGCAGGTGGACGGAGTCGCGATCCCACAGCGCGAGGGCGCCATCGGCCGCGGACACGGAATCGCCCCGCACCAGCAAGTAGCGCCCGTCAGGGTTCTCACGTGCGGAAACAGGGTTCAGGCGAGTCGCCGCATCCCTGTCCGGGATCATCCGCGACTCAGAAAGTTTTCCATACATAACTGCTCCTCATGCCTCACCTTACTCAGCATCTCCGACGCAATTGTGGGCGGCGTGGCACGTTTTCCGTATTACCACCTAACCTGCCACAATAGAGGGCGTGAGTACCCTGCAATCCACAACGCAAGTGTCGCGTTACACGGCGCGCGAACCGGAGCCGAGTCTTCCGCTCAGCGGTCCGAGTCGCTTTGGCGCGCACCTGACTGCGCAGGGCGTGAACGTCGCCGTTCTTGCTTCGCACGCCACCGCCGTCGAAATCTGTTTCTTCGATGGATTCGGGTCGCACACATCTGAGCGCCGATACTCCCTCAGCCAGTGCAGGCACGGCGTCTGGGCGGGTCATATCCCTGGCATTCGCGCAGGTCAGGCCTATGGCTATCGCGTCCACGGCCGGTGGGATCCCGACCACGGCTTGCGCCACAACCCCGCCAAGATGCTGCTCGATCCCTACGCTCGCGCCATCACGCGCACTCCCGAGCTGCACCCCGCACTCTTTTCGCACACTGTCGACGCCGATCTGAACCCCGAGCCTGGCCTCAGCGCGGATAACCGCGACTCGGCTGACGTCAACGCACTGGGCGTCATCATCGAGGAACCGGGCACCGTCGAGCACCATCCGTGGATTTCGTGGGACCAGACGGTCATCTACGAAGCGCACGTGGTCGGCCTGACGAAACAGCTTGAGGGAATCCCCCACGAGCTGCGCGGCACGTACGCCGGCGTGGCCCACCCCGTCACGATCCAGCACCTGAAGTCACTCGGCGTCACCGCGATCGAACTCCTGCCCATCCACTCGAAGATGAGCGAGCCGTTCCTGACCATGCAGGGCAAGGAGAACTACTGGGGTTATTCCACCTTGAACTTCTTCGCGCCCGAGCCCTCCTATGCGATGCAGTCCTCGATCGACGCCGGCCCGCAGGCCGTGATCGACGAGGTCAAGGGCATGGTCAAGCTCTTGCACGACGCGGGCATCGAAGTCATCCTCGACGTCGTCTACAACCACACGGCCGAAGCCGGCAACGACGGCCCCACCGTGTCGTTCCGAGGCCTCGACAATTCGATGTACTACCGCCATAGTTCCTCGCGGCCGGGTCAGCTCATCGACACGACCGGCACGGGTAACTCCTTTGACTTCCGCCGCCACCCCGTCATCCAGCTCACGCTCGACTCGATGCGCTACTGGGTGGAACAGATCGGCGTGGACGGCTTCCGCTTCGATCTGGCCGTCACCCTCGCACGCGAGGGCGACTCGTTCAATCACAACCACCCGCTCTACGTGGCGATGGCGACCGACCCGGTCCTGTCTCGCGTCAAGCTCATCAACGAGCCGTGGGATGTGGGCCACGGCGGCTGGCGCACGGGTCAGTTCCCGGCGCCCACCGCGGACTGGAACGACCGCTTCCGCGATACGCTGCGCAGTTTCTGGATTACCGAGCCGGCGTCGATCCTGCACGGCGGGCACGGCGGTGACCAGCGCGATCTCGCCACGCGCCTTGCTGGTTCGGCCGATCTCTTTGGCCACGGGCGCGTGCCCGGCGGGCGCGGGGTGTATGCCACCGTCAACTTCATCACAGCCCACGACGGCTTCACGATGCACGACCTGACGGCCTACAACCACAAGCACAACGAGGCCAACGGCGAGAACAATCGAGACGGCACGGATAACAACAGGTCGTGGAACCACGGAGTCGAGGGCGAGACCACCGACCCCGCGATCCTCGCCGCGCGCCGAGCCTCCATGCGCAACCTCTTCGCATCGCTGATCTTCGCCGGTGGCACGCCGATGATCACGGCGGGCGACGAGATCATGAAGACGCAGGGCGGCAACAACAACGTCTACTGCCAAAACAGCGAGATTTCGTGGCTGGATTGGGATCTCGACGACGATCAGCGCAACATGCGAGACACGGTGGCCTACCTGCTGCGCCTGCGCCGCGACCACCGAGTGTTCCGCCCGAAGAATTTCTACACGGGCGCGATCGCCGAGGGCGATTCGATCATGGACATCGAGTGGCTCGACCACTCCGGCCATCAGATCCCGGACTACAAGTGGTTCGATCCAAACGTCCGCCTTCTCCAAGCGCTGCGCTCCGGATTCGGCCAGGATGCCGACGCGCTCATCGTCATCAACGGCAACACGGACTCGCGCGTCGTCACCCTACCCATCGGCCGCGGCACCCCGTTCAGTCTGGAATGGAGCTCGTGCTGGGAGCAGCCACGCCGATCGACCGAGGTCTACGCGCCGGGAGCCACCACCCGCGTGGCACCGCTGTCCTTTACGCTATTCTTCGCGAACCCGCGCTAAAGCCCAGCTGCAGACGCACTGCGTGGCGCGAGATCAATTTTCGCCACGCTCGATGTGCCCGTTACGATGAGGGCATGACTGACAACACCGCACAACTCGACATCACCGATGCCTCCCTCGAACACGCGCGCCAGACCAGCGCGAAAATCGAGGCGGCCATCGACAAGGATCCATCGGAGTTTCGCGTGCTCACAGGCGCGCGCCCAACCGGCAACCTCCATATCGGGCACTACTTCGGTGCTCTGCGAAACTGGGTCTCGATTCAACAGCGCGGTGTGGATACCTGGCTCCTCATTGCCGACTATCAGGTGATCACGGATCGCGATGACACGGGCCCGCTGAGGGAACGCGTCTACTCGCTGCTCACCGACTACCTCGCGATCGGCATGGATCCGGAGGAGACCACGATCTTCGCGCACTCGCAGGTGCCCGAACTCAACGAGCTGCTTCTCCCGTTCCTCTCGCTCGTCTCCGATGCGGAACTGCGCCGCAACCCGACCGTCAAGGCGGAGCTCGACGCGACCGGCGACCGCCCGATGTCCGGCCTGCTGCTGACCTACCCGGTTCACCAGGCTGCCGATATCCTCTTCTGCAAGGCCAACCTCGTGCCGGTGGGCAAGGATCAGCTCCCCCACCTCGAGCAAACCCGCGTGGTTGCCGACCGCTTCGAGAGCCGCTACGGCCACGCCGGCGCCACGCGCGTCTTCCCGCGTCCGCAGGGCCTGCTGTCCGAAGCCGAGAACGTCCTTGGCCTTGATGGCACGAAGATGAGTAAGTCAAAGGGCAACACGATCGAGCTCGGCATGAGCGCCGACGAGACGGCCAAGCTCATCAAGCGCGCCGTCACGGATTCAGATCGCCACATCACGTACGACCCCGAGAACCGTCCCGAGGTATCGAACCTCCTCCTGCTCGCCGCGCTTGCAAGCGGGCGCGATCCACGCGAGATCGCCACCGAGATCGGCGACGGCGGAGGTGGCACCCTGAAGGCCGTCGTCACCGAGGCAATCAACGAACATCTTGCACCGGTGCGCCAGCGCAGGGCGGAGCTTGCAAATGATCAGGCCTACCTCGAGTCGGTTCTCAACCGCGGAAACCAGCGCGCTCGCGAGCGGGCAGTTCAAACGCTGGATGAAGTGCACGCGGCTCTGGGGATGGTGTACTAACCACTTTCTTACATTGGCATGAGCCAAATTTGGCGGGACGTTTAAACGGGCTATCCTTAGAAATGTCCGACATGACCACGGATTTCATGTATCAGCCAAAAGGGGTTTCATTGACTCACGCCGACATCACAACAGCAATCGGGAGCCAAGTTCGTTCGGTTTCCGGTAAGAGAGCACAGTCCGCCACGCTCATGGAGCACTGGCAAGGAACAGCTTCCGCCGTCGTCGACGCCATTGCAGAAAACTGGCAAAAGACGGAAGAGCGATATAACGCAAGCCGGATGCAACACTACTTCTCTGCGGAATTCCTCATGGGCCGCGCACTGCTCAACAATCTGAACAATCTGGGCAAGATCGAAGAAACCCGCGCCGCTCTGGCCGAGTACGGCCAGAACCTGTCCGATGTTCTCGAGGCTGAGCATGACGCCGCGTTGGGTAACGGCGGTCTTGGCCGCCTCGCCGCGTGCTTCCTTGACTCGTCCGCGACCCAGGACCTGCCGGTGCGCGGGTATGGCATCCTCTACCGCTACGGCCTGTTCAAGCAGTTCTTCGAGAACGGCTTCCAGGGCGAGAAGCCCGATCCGTGGATGGAAGAGGGCTACCCCTTCGTCATTCGCCGCGAAGAAGAGGAAGTGCTCGTCAACTACGCCGATCTCAAGGTTCGCGCGATTCCTTACGACATGCCGATCACCGGCTACGGCACCGACAACGTCGGCACGCTGCGCCTGTGGAAGGCAGAGCCGATGGACGAGTTCGACTACAGCGCCTTTAATTCGCAGGACTTCACCGGCGCGATCGTCGAGCGCGAGCGCGTGGCCGATATTTCGCGAGTTCTCTACCCGAATGACTCCTCGTTCGAGGGCAAGATTCTGCGCGTGCGCCAGCAGTACTTCTTCGTCTCGGCCTCGCTCCAGCAGATCGTCGCCAATGAGCTCGACCAGCGCGGCGAGCTTGACGGCTTCGACGCGTTCAACTCGATCCAGCTCAACGATACGCACCCGGTTCTCGCGATTCCGGAACTCATGCGTATCCTGCTCGACGAGTACGAGTTCGCGTGGGAGGACGCGTGGAAGATCGTTCAGGGCACCTTCGCCTACACGAACCACACGGTCCTGGCCGAGGCACTGGAGACGTGGGAGATCCCGATCTTTGAGCGCCTCTTCCCGCGCATCCTTGAGATCGTGCGCGAGATCGACCGCCGCTTCCGCAAGGAAATGGCAGACAACGGCATGGACGCCGCCAAGATCGACTACCTCGCACCCGTATCGGGCAACCGCGTTCACATGGCATGGATCGCCTGCTACGCCGCATACTCGATCAACGGCGTGGCCGCCCTGCACACGGAGATCCTCAAGGCTGACACGCTCAATGACTGGTACACGATGTGGCCGGAGAAGTTCAACAACAAGACCAACGGCGTGACCCCGCGCCGCTGGCTCGACCAGTGCAACCCGCGCCTGTCCGCACTTTTGACCGAGCTCATGGGCTCGGACGAGTGGGTGCGCGATCTTGACAAGCTCAAGGATCTCGAGGGCTACCTCAACGACACGTCGGTTCTCGATCGCGTCAACGAGATCAAGCACGCGAACAAGGTGGACTTCGCCGAGTGGATCAAGAACCGTCAGGGTATTGAGATCGATCCGAACGCCATCTTCGACACGCAGATCAAGCGCCTGCACGAGTACAAGCGTCAGCTACTCAACGCGCTGTACATCCTCGACCTCTACTTCCAGATTAAGGATGACCCGTCGATCGAGGTCCCGCCTCGGGTCTTCATCTTCGGCGCGAAGGCAGCTCCGGGCTACGTCCGCGCAAAGGCGATCATCAAGCTGATTAACACGATCGGCGACATGGTCAACGAGGACGAGGACGTGAACGGCCGCCTCAAGGTCGTGTTCGTGGAGAACTACAACGTCTCCCCGGCCGAGCACATCATCCCGGCAACCGACGTCTCCGAGCAGATTTCCACTGCAGGTAAGGAAGCATCGGGCACCGGCAACATGAAGTTCATGATGAATGGTGCGCTCACGCTGGGCACGATGGACGGCGCCAATGTGGAGATCGTTGATTCGGTCGGCCACGATAACGCCTACATCTTCGGCGCCGAGGAAGACGAGCTTCCCGAGCTGCGCAAGACGTACGATCCGCGCCGCACCGCAGCCGAGACTCCCGGACTCCAGCGCGTCATCGACGCCCTAGTTGATGGGACTCTCGACGACGGCGGTACCGGGCTCTTCCACGATCTGCACCATTCGCTGATGGTTGGTGACTGGGGCGGCGCTGATGAGTACTACGTGCTCGGCGACTTCGCCGCGTACCGCGAGACACGCGACAAGATGGCTGCCGACTACTACGCCGACCGGCGCCACTGGGCGTCGATGGTGTGGAAGAACATCATCGAGTCCGGCCGCTTCTCCTCCGACCGCACGATTCGCGACTACGCGAACGAGGTGTGGAAGATCGAGCCGCAGAAGATCTAATTCGCGATATAGGCCACGGCCTTAGCGACTGTAAACACGGTGGGCCTGAAGTTTAGGCCCACCGTGTTGTCGTAGCGGCGTTTGTTCATCGAGTGCGTGTAACCGGCCGGGCGGGTGCCTGTGATAGGCCGGGGCGCGCGGCGGGTCGCGCCATTTCAGGTGCCAGACGCGCACGTCAAGTTCCAATCAGCGATTTCGTGCTGGGTGAAGACGGCGATAATACGGATATTTTCCACTAAGATCGGTAGCGTGACTACCAACGCTGAATTCCCCAAGTCAGGCGCTTCTGGCGCAAAGTCCACGAGCTCACGCGCGACGTCCGGATCCGCCAAGCCGGCCCCGTCCAAGTCGACACCGGCGAAGCCGGCCGCCAAGAAGCCAGCTGCCAAGAAGCCGGTCGCTAAGAAGCCAGCCGTGAAGACTCCGGAGGCGCAGGCACCCGCAGCTCAGGCACCCGCAGCTCCGTCACCGGCAGCACAGTCACCGGCCAAGCCAGAGGCAAAGAAGCCGGCGCCTCAGCCCACGCAGGCGACTCAGGCTCCGTCTGAGCCGACTCCCCCGGGGTTCACCGGTGATGTTGCGACGCCCGAACCCGCACCGTTCGCACCCGTAGGCCGCATTCCGATCGTCAACGTCCAGCCCGTTATCCAAAACGGCGCATGGCCGGCCAAGGGCACCGAGCATGAGGCGTTCCCCGTCACAGCGACAGTCTTCCGCGAGGGTCACGACCAGTTCGGCGCCGCAGCCGTCCTCCTTGATCCCGAGGGCAACGAGGTACAGGAGTCGATTATGTACGACTCCCACCCTGGCCTGGACATCTACAAGGGCTGGCTCACCCCCACCTACCCGGGCAACTGGCGATTCTTCGTGCGCTCGTGGTCGGATCCGCTCGAAACGTGGTTCCACGATTCCAAGCTCAAGCTCGATGCGAATGTGGACGTGGAGCTCGTCTTCCTCGAAGGCACGAAGCTCTTCGAGCGCGCCATGGGCAACATGCCCGAGGGCTCTGATGAGCACGACGTCCTCGATGACGCGATCCAGGTGATGTCCCGCAAGCGCGTCTCCAAGAATCTCAGATTTGCCGCGGCCACGTCCGACGAGGTCCACGCGGCTCTCGCCAAGTACCCACTGCGCGATTCGGTGACCGAATCGGCACGCTACCCCGTCGCCGTCGACCGCGAAAAGGCTCTGGTTGGCTCGTGGTACGAAATCTTCCCGCGTACCGTGGGCTCGTACTACGACAAGGCCGCGAAGAAGTGGGTCTCAGGCACGTTCGAAACTGCCGCTCAGGATCTAGATCGCATTGCCGAGATGGGCTTCGACGTCATCTATCTGACGCCGGTTCACCCGATCGGTGAGACAAACCGGAAGGGCCGCAACAACACCTTGAACCCGAAGCCGGAGGATCCAGGCTCGCCGTACGCTATCGGCTCCGCCGAGGGCGGCCACGACTCGATCCACCCCGACCTCGGTACCTTCGACGATTTCGACAAGTTCGTTGCCCGCGCGAAGGAGCTTGGCATGGAGGTCGCGCTCGACATCGCACTCCAGGCCTCACCGGACCACCCGTGGGTCAAGGAGCACCCCGAATGGTTCACCACCCGCGCAGATGGAACGATCGCTTTCGCGGAGAATCCCCCGAAGAAGTATGAGGATATCTACCCGCTGAACTTCGATAACGATCCCGAGGGCATCTACCAGGAGATCAAGCGCGTGCTCGAGGTGTGGGTCAGCCACGGCGTGACTCTCTTCCGCATCGATAACCCGCACACGAAGGCCCTGCCGTTCTGGCATCGCCTCCTCGCCTACTTCCGCGTCAATCACCCGGATGTCATCTTCCTGTCCGAGGCGTTCACCAAGCCGTCGATGCTTCAGACCCTCGGCGCGATTGGCTTCCACCAGTCCTACAACTACTTCGCGTGGCGCAACGAGAAGAAGGAGATCGAGGAATACCTGGTCGAGCTCGCACACGAGTCGGACTCTCGCGTCCGCCCGGCTTTTTGGCCGACGACGCACGACATCCTCACGCCGTACATGCAGCGCGGCGGCGTGCCCGCCTTCGCGATCCGCGCGGTCCTCGCCGCCACCGGTTCTCCCACGTGGGGAATTTACAATGGTTACGAGCTGGTTGAGAACGTTGCCCGCCCCGGCGCCGAGGAGCAGATCGATAACGAGAAGTACCAGTACAAGGACCGCGATTATTCGGCCGGCGACGCGCTGGGAATCGCGAATCTCTTGGGCAAGCTCAACTACATCCGCTCCCAGCATCTGGCCCTGCGCCGGCTGCGCAACGTGACGATCAATCCGACGAACAATGACAACATCCTGTGCTTCACCAAGGTCACCAAGCCGGAGGAGTCGCCGGATGGTTCTGTGGACATGGTGATCGTCGCGATCAACCTCAATCCCTTCGAGGCGCACTCGGCCACGCTCGAGCTCGACCTGTCCGCGTTCGGAACCTCACCGCGCTGGGATGGCGCCCCCGCGATCGAGGTCAACGACTTGCTCTCCGGAGCCACGTTCCATTGGAACGACCGCCCGTACGTCAGCCTTGACCCCCAGGGTCAGGTCGCCCACATTCTGTCAGTGAAGGTTCTTTAGTGTCCCAATCTCCTCACGCCCTCCCCCAGCCCGCCACCGCAACGGATCAGGGCCATCGCCCCGGCCTGAGCAATGACCCGGACTGGTTCAAGACGGCCGTCTTCTACGAGGTCCTTCTGCGAGCCTTCGGCGATTCCTCGGGCACGGGTCAGGGAGACCTCCGCGGCCTCATCGACCATTTGGATTACCTGCAGTGGCTAGGTATCGACTGCCTGTGGATTCCGCCGTTCTACCCCTCGCCCAAGCGCGACGGCGGCTATGACGTGTCGAACTTTACGGCGATTTCCTCCGAGTACGGCACGCTCGATGAGTTCGCCGAGCTCATCGAGGAAGCCCACGCGCGCGGGATCAGGATCATCATCGACCTCGTGGTCAACCACACCTCCGATCAGCATCCGTGGTTCCAGTCCTCGAGGTCGAATCCAGACGGCCCGTTTGGAGATTTCTACGTATGGCGCGACGACGACACCGAGTATTCGGACGCGCGCATCATCTTCATTGACACCGAGGCGTCGAACTGGACGTTCGATCCGGTGCGCCGCCAGTACTTCTGGCACCGTTTCTTCTCCCACCAGCCCGATCTCAATTACGAGAACCCGAAGGTGCAGGAGGCGGTCAAGGACGTCGTGCGTTTTTGGGCCAAGCTCGGCATTGATGGCTTCCGCCTCGACGCCGTCCCCTACCTGTTCGAGGAAGAGGGCACCAACTGCGAGAACCTCCCGCGCACCCACCAGTATTTGGCGGATCTGCGCGCGATGCTCGACGAGGAGTTCCCCGGCAAGATCATGCTCGCCGAGGCGAACCAGTGGCCAGAGGACGTCGTCGAGTACTTCGGCACGGAGGAACAGCCCGAGTGCCAAATGTGCTTCCACTTCCCCGTCATGCCGCGTATTTTCTACGCGCTTCGCGACCAGCGCGCGACGGCGATCCGCGACATCCTCAACGCGACGCCCGATATTCCGGCCGGCACGCAGTGGGGCACGTTCCTGCGTAACCACGACGAGCTCACGCTCGAGATGGTCTCCACGGAGGAGCGCGCGAAAATGTATGGCTGGTACGCGGAGGACCCGCGCATGCGTGCGAACGTCGGCATTCGTCGTCGTCTTGCGCCACTGCTTGGCAACTCGCGCGCGGAAATCGAGCTCGCGAACGCACTCCTGCTCTCGCTGCCCGGCTCGCCGTGCCTGTACTACGGCGACGAGCTCGGCATGGGCGATAACATCTGGCTCTCGGATCGCGATTCGGTGCGCACACCCATGCAGTGGACCCCGGACCGCAACGCCGGCTTCTCCACAGCCGATCCGGGCAAGCTCTACCTCCCGGTCGTCCAGTCGCTCGTCTATCACTACCAGGCGATTAACGTGGAAGCGCAACTGGCCCAGCCGTCGTCGTTGCTCCACTGGACCCGCGGAATCCTCTCGGTTCGCCGCAAGTACCCCGTGCTCGGCAACGGTGATTTCCGCCTGCGCGAAGCTAACAACGAGGCGGTGCTCGCGTTCACGCGGCAAAACGCCGATCAGGTGATGCTGTGCGTGATGAACTTGGCGAACACGCCGCGTGCCGCCGAGATCGCCATCCCCGATTTTGCTGGCTGGGAGGCCACGGACGTCTTTGGCGGCGCGGGCTTCCCGCAGGTTGGCGACGACGGCACGTACGGCCTGACGCTCGGCGCCCGCGACTTCTTCTGGCTCGGCCTCACGCGCCCGGGCGCACAAGATCCCGCGCCCGTGGAGGGAATTGAAGCGGCCGAGGATGAAGATATCGTCCCGCCGCCCACGAGGTCAGGAATGGTGACCGCATGAACTGGACTACCTCACCCACCGAGCTCGCGGCGGCAACGCGCGAGTGGATCACGGGGGCGCGCTGGTTTACTGGCGATGCCTCAGCGGACGTGACGTTCACGCATGCAAACCCGATCGAGTCCAGCGAGAACGTCTCGACCGTGCTGTTCCTCGTTCGCTCGGGCGAGCTCACATTTTCCGTGCCGCTCACGTTCCGCGAGGGCCCGGATCCGCGCGAGAACACGTCCGTGGAGCCTATCGGGACGATCGGCGACGTGTGGATCTGGGACGCGAGCGACGACGTCGATGGCCAGCGCGCCCTGCTGAGCCTGCTCACGGCGGAGAGGGCCGACGACGCCGGAGCGCTCAGGCTCACATCCAATCCCGTGCGCGGGCAATTCCCGGCGATCTCAAGCTCGCACCGGTTGACCTCGGAGCAGTCGAACACGTCGATCATTTATCGGTTTGTGGATCCCGACGCCGAGGGCTCGGCGGGGATCATCCTCAAGGTGTTCCGCGTCCTGAGCGACGGGGCCAATCCCGACGTCGAACTTCAGCAGGCTCTCGACGCCGCCGGGTCGCGGGCGGTCCCGCGTCAGTACGGCTCCGTGCGCGGCGCGTGGGATGGCGGCCAGACCGACGTGCTCGTCGCACAGGAATTCTTGGTCGGAGCATCGGACGCGTGGCAGGTCATCACCAGCGAACTCACTGCGGGAAACCTCGACGTCACCAGCGATATTCGAGACCTCGGGGCGCTGACCGCCGAGATTCACCGCGAGCTGGCCAACGCCTTCGACACGGTGGAGGCGACGGACGAGGCGCGCGACGATCTGGTCACCCAGTGGCTTGAGCGAGCCGACCGGGCCGTCTCCGATGCGCCGCAGCTCGGTGACCACCGCGAGGCGATCGCGGCCGTATTCGACCGCGCCGCCGAGGTGCAGT
This sequence comes from Trueperella sp., assembly GCF_043424875.1. NCBI lineage: Bacteria > Bacillati > Actinomycetota > Actinomycetes > Actinomycetales > Actinomycetaceae > Trueperella > Trueperella sp. Next base: position 18,026 of record NZ_JBHWPL010000065.1, read on the forward strand.
GGCCCGCGCTCCAGCGCGTGCACGGTGATTACCACCTCGGCCAAGTCCTGCACGTGCCAGACCGCGGCTGGGTGGCCCTCGACTTCGAGGGAGAACCGCTGCGGCCGCTCGCTCAGCGCGTCCAGCCTGACCTCGCACTGCGCGACGTCGCCGGCATGCTCCGCTCGTTTGACTACGCCGCCGGATCCGCGATCCTTGCGGGCGGGGACGAGCAGGCGCTGACGGACTGGACGGCGCAGGCCCAGGTCGCCTTCATGGACGGTTACGGCGAACTGACAGAGTCCGAGACCGTGGTCCTCGACGCGCTGATCCTCGACAAGGCCCTGTACGAAGTGTCATATGAGACAGCGAGCCGACCCGACTGGGTAGACATCCCACTGCGGGGAGCACTTCGTTTTCTTGAACGCTCGCACTGACAAATCAACGTAGACTGAAGCCATCATCTGCTGGCGCCCAATCCCAGAAGGAAGTGTGACATGACCGCACAGCCTGCACCCCTATCCGTGAACCACGACGTGCTCGATGCCGTCTCGAACGGGCATCACCACTCGCCCCACGACGTGCTCGGCCCACATACCAACGGTGAGAACGTGACGATTCGTGTGAGCCGCCAGTTGGCTGACACCGTCACCATCGTGACCCCCGATGCCGAGTACCCCGCAGAGCATGAGTGGAATGGCATCTGGGTGGCAGTGCTCGACAGCGCCGAGATCCCCACGTATCAGGTGCGCGCCTCGTACGGAGATTTTGAGGCGACGACGGACGACGGCTACCGCTTCCTGCCCACCATCGGCGAGGTCGATCGGTACCTGTTCTCAGAAGGCCGCCACGAGGAGCTGTGGAAGGTCCTCGGTGCGCATCTGCAGGAGTACGACACCCCGATGGGAACCGTGCGCGGCACGAGCTTCTCGGTGTGGGCGCCGAACGCTCGCGCAGTTCGCGTGATCGGTGACTTCAACTCGTGGAGCGGCATCGCCTCCTCCATGCGCACCATGGGAACCACCGGAATCTGGGAGGTCTTCATCCCGGGCGCCGAGGACGGCCAGCGCTACAAGTTTGAGATTCAGTATGCCGATGGCTCGTGGCATCAGAAGGCTGACCCGATGGCTCGCCGAACCGAAGTCCCGCCGTCGACTGCCTCGATCATCACCAAGTCTCAATTCGAGTGGGACGACGCCGAATGGATGGAACAGCGCGCCCAGATCGATCCCCACCAGGGCCCGATCTCGGTATACGAGGTTCATCTCGGTTCGTGGCGTCAGGGTCTTGATTACCGGACGGCTGCCGAGCAGCTCATCGGACACGTCAAGTATCTGGGCTTCACGCACGTCGAGTTCATGCCGCTCGCGGAGCACCCGTTTGGCCCATCATGGGGCTACCAGGTGACGTCCTACTACGCGCCCACCGCGCGCTTTGGCCACCCGGATGATCTTAAGTACCTCATCGCCGAGCTCCACAAGGCCGGCATTGGAGTCATCATGGACTGGGTGCCCGCACACTTCCCCAAGGACGAGTGGGCACTGGCCAAGTTCGATGGCACGCCGCTGTACGAGGACCCGAACCCGATGCGAGGCGAACAGCCCGATTGGGGCACGCTGGTGTTCAACTTCGGGCGCCGCGAGGTGCGCAACTTCCTCGTGGCCAACGCGCTGTACTGGATGGAAGAGTTCCACATCGACGCCATACGAGTCGACGCCGTGGCATCCATTCTCTACCTCGACTACTCGCGCGAAGAGGGCCAGTGGCAGCCAAATGTGTACGGCGGCCGCGAGAACCTCGAGGCGATCTCCTTCATCCAGGAAACAAACGCTACCGCGTACCGCAACCATCCGGGCATCATGATGATCGCCGAGGAATCCACCTCGTGGGGCGGCGTCACTGCAATGACGGAGCAGGGCGGCCTCGGCTACGGCCTGAAGTGGAACATGGGCTGGATGAACGACACCCTGCACTACATGCAGGAAAAGCCCGTCAACCGCAAGTGGCACCACGGCGAGCTCACGTTCTCCCTCGTCTACGCGTTCTCCGAGCAGTTCATTCTCCCGCTCTCCCACGACGAGGTCGTGCACGGCAAGGGCTCGCTGTACTCGAAGATGCCCGGTGATCACTGGCAAAAGCTCGCGGGCATCCGACTGCTGTTCGCCTACCAGTGGTCGCATCCGGGCAAGCAGCTCATCTTCATGGGCCAAGAGTTTGCGCAGATCGACGAGTGGAACTCGGGCCGCAGCCTCGACTGGTGGCTCACGGACAACCCGGGCCACGACGGCGTGATGACCTGCGTGAAGCGCCTCAACGAGATCTACGCCGAGCACCCGGCGCTGTGGTCGGATGACCACACGAACAACGGTTTCGAGTGGATCGAGGTCAACGATTCCGACCACAACGTTCTCGCATACCTGCGCAAGTCCTCGGACGGCGAGGATCTGGTGGCTGCAATCTGCAACTTCTCGGGCGTCCCGCACAACGACTACCGCGTGGGTCTTCCGCACGGTGGTGTCTGGGAGGAGATCCTCAACACCGACGCCGTCGAGTACGGCGGGTCGGGCGTAGGAAACCTTGGTGCTGTCGAGGCTGAAGAAGTGGGCTGGTCTGGCCGCTCGCACTCCGCGATCGTGCAGTTGCCACCCTATGGCGTTGTGTATCTGACTCCGCAAAAGTAATCGGCACGTGAGTGCTTGGGGAATTGGTTCCACACTCGGGCGGTCAGGCTTGATCCCTCGTATGGAACCAATTCCCCCACCTTTTTCGAGGCCTACACCGCTTTCGCGTAGCATCATTTCCTCACGGGTTTTCTTCGAGCGCTCAGCCGAGCTTGTCCCTGACGTAGAGACATTCCCCCACCGATTCATCAACATCCGAGGCGGGACCAACGTCCAATAGGCGAGACGTGTGTCCAAAACTTTTGTTTGACGTCAAAACTTTATGTATCTTAGCCACATGAACATTTACGTGTACGCAAACGCCCAGTCCGTCATGGCTGCCCGTTTCGCTGCGCGAATGCGCGTGTGCTAGGTTTTTGCGCACGTTGGGCGCGCAGCCGCCTGTAGCACTCCTCCAAACAAGCGACTCCTCGCAGATCGAGGCCGTTTGAGCCCACATCCTTCGAAGTTTTCCCAGGATGATTATGGCTACCTTCTCGTCACCTGTATCCGATATCGGCAACGACGCCGGCACAACCACCTCCGACGCCTCCCCGGCGAGCTTTGGCTGGTTCCCCGACACCGAATCGCGCCAGCTCCCCACTCACATCACCACATCGTTTGAGGTGATGCCGCCGCGTAACCCGCAGGCAGCCCCGAAGTTCTGGACGACGGTCAAGAAGCTCGTCGACGCGCGGCCGAATTTCATCTCGGTCACCTACGGCGCGGCTGGGCAAGACCGGCGCGGTGCACGCGCGGTCACCGAAATCCTCGCCCGGCACGTACCCACCCCACCGATCGCGCACTTAACCTGCGTGGGAACGTCCATCGAGGAGATCACGCAGATCGTCACCGACTACCTCGCCTCTGGCGTGCGTACGTTCCTCGCCCTGCGCGGGGACCCGCCCGTCAATCGCCCCGATTGGAGTCCGGCCGATGACGCCCTCGTGCGAGCCACGGACCTGATCCGGCTGATCCGCGAGGTGGATTACAAGCGGGCCGCGCGCTCGTCGTCGTTGGCACTACAAAGCGCACTCCAGCCGATCCGCATCGGTGTGGCGACGTTCCCCACGGGCAATCCGGCGGCGGGTACGACTCCCGAGGATGAGGTCGAGCGGCTCGTGCACAAGCAAGTGGCCGGCGCGGACTTCGCCATCAGCCAGTTCGCGTGGCATGCCAGCGACTTCACCCGCTTCGTTGACCTTGCGCGGGCCGCGGGGGTCACCATCCCGATCGTCCCGGGCATTTTGCCGCCGGTCGAGACCCGCCGCGTGCTGCGCACGCAAAAACTGACCGGCGTCGTCGCTTCCCCTGACGTCCTCAACGCGCTCGAGAACGCACGCTCCCCTCGCGAGCAGGAGCAGATCGGAATCCAGATTGCGGCGGACATCGCGCTCGAGCTCTTAGACGGCGGCGCGCCCGGCATTCACCTATATACGTTCAATAAGGCGGACCCAGCGCTGGCCGTCATGGCCGCCGTCGCGAAGGAGCATCATGCCTAGCCATCGATCACTGCGCACCAAGCGAATGCGCCGCTGGGATCCGCTTGCGGCGCGGCTCCCAGGTTTGCATCCGCACCCCAGAACTCAACAGATTATTAGTAACTTTCAAAGGACTTCTCCATGACCACGAACCTTCCCTCCACCATTCTTGGCTATCCGCGCATCGGGGCGAATCGCGAGCTCAAACGGGCGCTCGAATCGTACTGGGCCGGAAAGATCTCGGCAGACGATTTCCTCGCCGCCGCGAAGGGCCTGCGCCTTGCCAACTACGCCCGGCTCACTGAGCTTGGCCTGACCGAGCCGGCCGCGATTCCAGATTCGCACACCTTCTACGATCAGGTGCTCGATGCGGCGTTCCTCGTCGGCGCGATTCCCGAGCGCTTCGCGGACCTCGACGGCCTCGACGCGTACTTCGCCGTGGCCCGCGGTGATGCCACCCATCCGGCCAACGAAATGACCAAGTGGTTCGACACGAACTACCACTACATCGTCCCCGAAATCGACTCGGCCACCGAGTTCGCCTACACGGACACGCAGATCGTGGACCGCTACACTGAGGCCGCCGAGGCGGGCTACACGGTGCGGCCCGTCGTGGTCGGCCCGGTCACCTTGTTGGCGCTTGCCAAGGGCACGGCGGCCGAGCCGGACTTCGATCCGCTGACGCGCCTCGACGACGTCCTACCGGCCTACGCGGCGCTTCTTGCCGAGCTTCACGGTGCGGGTGCGCCGTGGGTGCAGTTCGACGAGCCCGCCCTCGCCACTGACAACCTGCCGGCCGACCGCGCCACCCTCATCGAGCAGGCCTCCCGGGTCTACGCCGAGCTCGCGGCGCTCGAGGATCGCCCTCAGCTCTTCCTCGCCGTGCCTTACGGTGATTCGTCTCAGGCATTCGACTCGCTCGTTGCCACCGGCGTCGAGGCCATCGGCGTAGATCTCGATCGCGGAACCCTCCCCGAGGGCGCCCGCGCCGAGGGCGTGACCATCGCGGCCGGCGTCGTGGATGGACGCAACATTTGGCGCACGGATCTGCAGGATGCTGTGCGAAAACTCGATTCGGCACGTGAGAGCGGCGCGCGCGTGGTAGCGAGCACGACGACGTCGTTGCAGCACGTCCCGCACACCCTCGACGGGGAGACGTGGGACGAGCCGCTGAACACGAACCTGCACACATGGCTGGCGTTCGCGGACGAGAAGGTCACGGAGATCGCCACCCTCGATCGTGGCCTGACCGACGGGTGGGAGGCCATCGAAGCCGACATCGCGGCCTCGACCGAGGCGATCACGCAGCGCGCCGAGACTGAGGGCGTCACTGTGGCGAGCGTTCGCGAGCGCACGGCCGCCCTGACCGACGCCGACCGCAGGCGTGGCGATGCGGCCCAGCGCCGTGAGGTCCAGCACGAGAAGCTTCAGCTCCCAGATCTTCCGACCACGACCATCGGATCCTTCCCGCAGCGCAGCGAGCTGCGCGTGGCGCGCGCTCAGCGGCGCTCGGGCGAGCTCGATGAGGCGGGCTACCGCGAAGTGCTGAAGAACGAGATCAAGCACGTCATTGACCTCCAAGAGGAGATTGGCCTGGACGTGCTCGTCCACGGCGAAGCCGAGCGCAACGACATGGTCCAGTACTTCGCCGAGCTCCTCGAGGGCTTCGCGGTGACGCACAATGGCTGGGTGCAGTCCTACGGATCGCGCTGTACGCGGCCATCGATCCTGTGGGGCGACGTGCAGCGCACGCAGTCCCTGGGTGGCGAGTGGATCGAGTACGCGCAGTCGCTGACGGATAAGCCCGTCAAGGGAATGCTCACGGGCCCGGTGACGATCATCGCGTGGTCGTTCCCGCGCCGGGATATCCCGCTTGCCGAGGTTGCGGACCAGCTGGCGCTGGCTCTGCGCGACGAGGTGGCGGATCTCGAGGCGAAGGGCACCTCGGTGATCCAGGTGGACGAGCCCGCACTGCGCGAGCTGCTGCCCTTGGACGCGGACAAGCACGAGGACTACCTCGAGTGGTCGGTGGGCGCGTTCCGTCTGGCGACGTCCGGCGTGCGCGAGGATACGCAGATCCACACCCACCTGTGCTATTCGGAGTTCAACCAAATCATCGACGCGATCGCGGGCCTCGATGCCGACGTGACCTCGGTGGAGGCGGCGCGCTCTCGCATGGAGCTGCTCGAGTCCGTTGAGGGAGCATTCTCCAACGACATCGGCCCGGGCGTGTGGGATATCCACTCGCCGCGCGTGCCGACCACACCGGAGCTCGTGGACCTCATCGGCGCGGCTCTGGAGAACGTGCCGGCTCGCCAGCTCTGGGTGAATCCGGACTGCGGCCTCAAGACCCGCGCTTACAAGGAGACCGAGCAGTCCCTTCGCAACTTGGTTGAGGCGACGACGACGGTGCGCGCTGGGCTCTAAAGCTCGGCTCCGCTGACATCGCCGCAATTGGTATTCGACGAACAGTATTTAATAAACAGGAGAACTGACATGTCACTATGGGAACTTCACAAGAACGTCACGCGCGTGGACCTCACGCACGAGATTGACGACAACTCGCCGTACTGGGGCGGAATGCCCGAAGGAGCGATCGAACTCAACACGACGATCCTCGACTTCGATTCCCCGTACAACCTGCGCATCCAGCGCCAGACCTTCCCCGGGCAGTTCGGTACGCATATCGACTTCCCCGGCCACTTCCACCCAGATGGCGCGCTGGCCAAGGACTTCGGCATTGACTACGCCGTGCTGCCGCTCGTCATCCTCGATAAGCACGCCGAGGTGGCCAAGAACGTGGACTACGCGGTCAGCGTTGCGGACATCGAAGCCTATGAGGCCGAGTATGGACCGATTCCGGCTGGCGCTTTCGTGGCCTTCCGCAGCGACTGGCACAAGAGGTGGCCCGACGGCGCCGCCCTTGCCAACGCCGATGAGTCAGGTGCGCTGCACTCTCCCGGGTGGTCGAAGGAAGCCGTGAGCGCGCTACACGAGCGCGGCGTGGTGGGCATCGGGCACGAGACCCTCGACACCGACCCGGCCGTCGATTGCGCGGCCGCCGGCGATCTGGCCATTGAGCGCCATACCCTCGAGCTCGGGCTTATCCAGCTGGAGCTGCTGGCAAACCTCGATCAGGTCCCGGTTCACGGCGCGCTAATCTCGATCGGCTGGGCGAAGATCGCCGAGGCGAACGGCCTGCCCGTGCGCGCGTGGGCGACATTCGAGAAGTAACCACTGGCTGGCCGTTGGCCAGCGATCCACATAAAAGGTCCCGCCTGGCGTTACGC
>NZ_JBHWPL010000066.1:0-9334 GCF_043424875.1 Trueperella sp.
GAGTTCGGGGCGCTCCCACTCCTTGCCCAGCACGTGGTGGTCGACGAACGCCATGACCGTTTGGTACCAGACCATCGAGTTTGACGGCTTGAGGATCCAATGGTTCTCGTCCGGGTAGTAGAGGAACTTGTGCCCGCGCACCTTCGCCTCGCGGTTGAGCGCCTGCCACAACGCGTGCGACTGACTGACCGGCACGCGGTAGTCCTTGTCGCCGTGAATCACGAGCATCGGCACCTCGATCTTGTCCGCGAACCGGTGCGGGGAGTAGGTGGCCTCCTGAGTGGGCATCATCCACTCGTACCACGAGCCGTTGTCCGTGGTTCCGGCCATCTGGCCGACATTCCACAGCGACGCATGGCTGACAATGCACGAGAATCGGTCGCCGGTGTGCCCGGCCATCCAGTTCGCCATGTACCCGCCGTACGACCCGCCTAGCAGGGCCGTCCGCTCGCCGTTCACATCATCGCGCGCTTCGGTCGCGTCAATGAGCGCCAAGATGTCCGTGTAAGGGGCGTCGCCGATCGCGTCATTGCCGCGGTCGATCATCGCCTGCCCGTAGCCGGTGGAAATCGCCGGATCGGGGAGCAACACCGCGTAGCCCTTTTCCACGAATGGCCCCGGATTCCACCGCCACGTCCAGTCATTCCACGAGCCCCACGGGCCGCCGTGCGCGAACACGAGCAGCGGCGCAGGCTCCGCCGCCGACGCACCCTCCGGCAGACACAGCCATGCCCGCACCTCGGTGCCGTCCTCGCCCTTCGCGGTCACATTCTCGACGCTGCCCGGCACCCTGACCGCCGGCGTCAGCTCGGCCAACTCCGTCACCGCACCATCCAAGGCCACCTTCACCGGCCTGCCCGGCTCGTTGATCGCCGAGCGCAGCGCATAGACCTCGCCGTCGCGCACGCCAATATTCGTGTAGGCGTAGTCGTCATCGGTGATCAGCGTCGCCGTTCCATCCTTTACGACGACGACGTACAGCGACTCGCGCCCGAGCCTCGCCGCCTCGAGCACGAGGGTGTCGTTATCTACCCACTCCATCGCCGAGGGCCAGTCGTCAAAGTCGGCCGGAATGCGCGTGCGCTCACCGGATTCGCGATCCCACAGCTCCACCCACACGCGGAGCGGATCGCCGTCCATATTCCCGGACTCTGCGAATACCAGCGCTTTCGAGCCGTCGGGGGAGTAGGGACCATTCTCATACGACGTGTAGTCGGCGACGTCCTCGCGCGCGCGGGGCGCGACGGCAACCTCGCTCGCCTCGCCCGTGGCTAGGTCGATCTCATAAACGGAGCTCACCTGCTCCGTGGACATGGCCACTGACTGGCTTATCGTCACCAGCGCTCGCGAGCCGTCCCAGCTCACGCTGACTCCGCCGAGCTTGCCCATAGGTACTTCCACCGGGCGTAGCGTCATTTCGGATTCGGGAAGTTTGGACTCGTCCTCGGCCTCTTCAGGCACGGTCGCCGAAAAGTCATCGAGCTCTGGGGCGTCGGCCACGAACAGGTGCGGGTAGGTGGGGCCGAGGTCGTGATCCCAGAAGCGCACGGGAAAGTCCTCGTGCAAGATCGCAGACACGCCGCGATCCTTGCGCTCTTTCGCCACCTTCGCGGCGTCCTCCGCCGAGTGCCCCACGAATGTGTCCACGGTCAGCACCAGCTTGCCCCCGGCTGCGGAAACCGCCGAGATCGAGCCGGGCGTCCGCAGCACTACCCGCGCCTCGCCAGCCGGCGGGAGCATCCACAGGGCGTTTGAATCGGCGTCGTCCCGGTCGTCGTCGCGCCCGGACGTAAAGTACACCTCGCCGCGTTCGCCGATCTCCATGAGCCCCTCGCCCTTCACGGAGCGGGTGAGTGTGCGTGGGACGGCGTCCGTGATGTCCACGAGTGAGGACACGTAGGAGTCCTTCTTCTTGGAAATCCGCGCCACGGTGGCGATGGTGCGGCCGTGCTTGGTGGTGAGCCGGGTGGTGCGCGGGTGGGAGACGAACGAGTCGAGCGAAGCAAAAATAGTCATGACGCAATCGTAGTGCAGGGCGCTCCCACATTCCGGCCCGCGCGACGAGGCCCGTGCCCCTTTGCAATGAGCCTTGCTCCCCGAGCAACGAGCCCCGCGCTAGGAAAGGTCGAACTTCGCGGCCGGATAATCGGTACGCCGGGCGAGAATGCGCGCGATCTGCTCGGCCGTGCGCCAGCCTCCGTTGAAGATCTGGGTGCCGGGGCCGAACATTCGGCCGTTCACGAGCGGGCCGGCGTCCACGGCATCAAACCCCATCGCGTCCACGAGGTAGGCGGCGCGCAGACGGGCGGAGGCGTCGTCGCCGGCCACGCCCTGGGCGCGGCGGTAGTCGGCGGAGCGCGGGCGTGCGTCAAAGGATATGTCCGAATAGGCCATGTGGTTCATCGTCTTCACGACGGCAGACTCCGCGAAGTGCTCCTGCGTCACGAGGCTCGAATCGCGCGGGGAATCCGCGAACGCGGTGGCGGCGTCGAGCTTTGGCCAAAAATTCGTCACGTCCACGACCAGCTTGCCGGCCAGCGCCGCGGGCGGAATTGACTGCATGGCGGACAGCGGGATTGCGAGGAACACCGGCGTTGCATCGGGAAGGGAAGGAATACCGACGACGTCGATCGCGGCGGCTCCCGGCACCGTATTGGCAAGCTCGGGTGCAAGTTGCGCCGCTGGGCGCGAGGCGGCCACCGACGTCGTCGTTCCAAGGGACACGAGGTGCTCGGCAATTGCGATGCCCTCGAGGCCTGCGCCGATGACGGCCGCGCCGTGGGCAAGTACGTCCATGATTCTCCTTCGTCCAGGCCATCTTAGGCGGTGCCTGTTTTTCGGTGTCGTAATGCTCGCGCACACAGTAAAGTATGTGGGAACCGCACCTTGCGCGCCTCGCACAAATCGTTGGTAACTCAATGAAGAACAACGAAACTCGGGCGTGACCTGCACCAAAAGCGGGTCGTGGGGATGTTCACGAGTCATTCACTCACTCGTTGAACTGGTCACGTAGGGTCGGGCTTACGGTTGCGTCAACGCCGACGCAGATGTCATATACGAAGGGATGTTTTGTGAAGAAACGATCGATAGCCGCATTATTTGCGGCATCAACGATGGCCATACCCCTGGCCGCACTCCCGGCGCAGGCGGCGCCGGACGGCTCGAACGTCGTCATCAATGAAGTTTATGTACATGGTGGCAGTAAGGCTGGCATCTACCGCGACTACGTCGAGCTCTACAACCCCACAGAGGCGCCGATTGACCTGAATGGCATGTCGCTTCAGTACTTCTCGAGCAGTGGCACCGGGGGCAACGGGACAACTGCGTTGACGGGAACTGTCGCACCTGGCGGCTACTACCTCGTTTACGGCGGTACTAACGACAACGACGCCGACGCCACTGACCTCATCGTCGATGCGACTGGCAGCATGAACATGAGTGCTTCTAACGGCTCTGTTGTTCTGTTCAATGTTCAGGATCGGCAGACGGTCTCGAATCCGGTTGATACGACGACGCTTGACACGGTTGTCGATGCGTTCGGATGGGGCTCGGCGGGTATCAAGGAAACGGCTTCTTTTGGCACATCCACGGCGGCGGGTGAATCGTACCAGCGCGCCGTCGAGGGCGTTGATACCGATAACAACTCGGTGGATTTCACGAACGCTGCGCCAACCCCGATGTACTCGGGAGGCTCCGCGCTTGAGGAGTCGACGGATCCGGGCGAAGACCCGACGGATCCGGGCGAGGATCCGACCACGCCTCCGGCTGGCGAGATCACCCCGATCGCTGACATTCAGGGCACCGGGGCGGCCACCCCGCTGAACGGCCAGACCGTGACAACCGAGGGCTACGTGACCGCGGTGTATGCGACCGGCGGCTTTAATGGCTTCTACCTCCAGACGGAGGGCACGGGCGGCACCCATGACGGCGAGGCCTCGCACGGCATCTTCGTCTACGCGGGCAACAACTCGGCGCTCGCCTCGTTGGAGAAGGGGCAGTTCCTGCGCGTGACCGGAACCGCTGGCGAGTATAACGGGCTCACCCAGCTCACGAATCCGACGTGGACGGCTGAGGAAGCGCCGGAAACCGCCGTCGCTCCTGTGCCGGTGACGATCGACGTTCTTCCGGATGGCGATGCGGCTCGCGAAAAGTACGAGGGCATGCTCATCGCCATCGAGGGCGACTACACGATCACGGATAACTACAACACGAACCGCTACGGCGAGCTTGGCCTCGCACCGGGGCTCGAGCCGTTGCTGCAGCCCTCGCAGGTGTACAACCCGACGGAAAATCCGGCAGAGATTGCGGCTCTTGACGAGCACAACAAGAATGCCCGCGTCAACCTCGACGACGGCATGTCGTGGGATCTGACGCGCTTCAATCAGAACAACGATCTGATCCCGGTTGCGTACCTGAACGTCAACGATCCGGCGCGCGTTGGTGCGCAGGTCGACTTCCTGCAGCCGATGGTCTTGGACTACCGCAACAACTCCTGGAAGATTCAGCCCACCGAGCCGATCAACCTGCCCGGCGCGGACGATCCGGCGAACTATGTGGACAACACTGACCAGTGGGTCGACTTCCTCAACAATGAGCGTCCGGCGGCTCCGGCTGATCTCGGCTCGGACGTCACGCTCGCAACATTCAACGTCCTCAACTACTTCACCACGACCGGCGAGGACGTGGCATGTCGCGGTGGATACCCGGATCGCGACGGCGTCTACGTCACCGCGAATAACTGTGACCCGCGCGGCGCGTACCACGCCGATGACCTCCAGCGCCAAGAGCAGAAGATCGTCGCTGCGATCAACGAACTGGACGCGACCGTCGTCGGCCTCGAAGAGATCGAGAACTCGGTGCACTTCAACAAGGATCGCGACCAGGCGCTCAACGATCTCGTTGCCGCGCTGAACGCGGACGCCGAATACACCAAGTGGGCGGCCGTCCCGTCGCCGACCAACGTTCCGGCGAACGAGGACGTCATCCGTCTGGCGTACATCTACCAGCCCGACGTCGTCCAGCCTGTTGGCGAATCGAAGATCCTGATCGGTCACGAGGCCATCACGGGCACGGCACGTGAGCCGCTCGCGCAGGAATTCGAGCGCGTGGACGGCACGGGCGAGACGTTCGTGGCAGTGGTCAATCACTTCAAGTCGAAAGGTTCGCTGACCAATCCGGGCGATGAGGATTACTACCAGGGCAACAACAACCGCCTCCGCGTCGAGCAGGCCAAGGCCACGCGCGCGTGGGTCGAGGCCGAGTACCCGGGCAAGTCGATCTTCATCATTGGCGATCTGAACTCCTACGGCGCCGAGGATCCGATCCTCGAGTTCACGAACAACGGATACACGGACACCACCACCGAGACCGGCAAGTACACCTACCAGTTCGGCGGACTCGTGGGATCGCTCGATCACGTGCTCGCCAACGAGACCGCAATGGATCTCGTGACGGGCGTGGACATCTGGGAGATCAACGGCGATGAGCCGATCGCGTTCGAGTACTCGCGCTACAACTACAACGTCAAGGTCAACGACCTCTACGACGACGGTCCGTTCCGCTCATCGGATCACGATCCGGTGATTGTGGGCATCGACCTGCCCAAGGACTCGCCTGAGATCCCCGAGCAGCCCGAGGCCGACGTCGAGTACGGCGAATGGACGGACACCACGGTGAACGTCGAGGATCGGACGGTCAACCAGGAGCGCACGGTGACGACCACCGAGTACGTCTGGAACGCTGAGGCGTTCGAGTGGGAGCTGGGTGAGCCGGTCGAGACGATCGAGACCCAGACCCGCCCGATGACTCAGGAAGAGATCGATGAGCTCTTGCCGCCGGCACCGGTGTGCGAGGTCATGGATCGACCGACCGTTCTGGCCGGCGCAACCGGCCGCTTCGGCGAAGCCACGGGCGACGTGTACGCGGACGTCTGGGCAGTCAACGGTGACGGCGAGCTGCATTTCTACAAGGGATACCGCAGCGGAATCGCGCACCAGGGCATCGTGGGTTGTGACGTCCAGGTGACCTCGCTGACGAAGATCTCGGACGTCAACGGCGATCGTCGTGCCGACTTCATCGGCCGTCACGCCGACGGATCGATGAACTTCTACTACTCGACCGGCGACGGCTTCCTCCGTCCCGGAGGCAAGGTCGGCCACGGCTGGAACGGCATGGATAACATCATCTACGCCGGCCAGCTCGGTGCGGGCAGCGACGAGTACGTGGTGGCGCGCCAGGTCGCAACCGGCGATCTGTACCGCTACAAGCTCACGCCATCCGGACTGAGCGGCACCACCAAGATCGGCCACGGCTGGGGCGGGATGAGCAACATCCTGTCGGTCGGCAACCTCGTGGGTAGTGGCAATTCTGACCTCATCGGTATCACCGACGACGGTCGCATGATTGCGTACGAAGGCCTGCGAGATGGCACCGTCAAGACCCATGGTCAGATTGGCCATGGCTGGACGTCGTTCGATCAGGTGTTTGTTCCGGGTGACCTCACCGCGGACAGCCGCTTCGATCTCGTCGGCGTTCGTGGCGATGGCAAGATGTTCCGCTACGCCAACGGTGGCAACGGCTGGTTTACACCGGCTGTCCAGATCGGCCACGGTTGGACGAGCATGGAGATGATCAACTAACCGCCAATGGTGAATGCCCCGGAGGAGTGGCCTGATGGCCACCCCTCCGGGGCATTTGCTTGCCGTGAGCCTGTTCGCGCTGTGGCTTGGGCTGCGGCTAGTTCTTGGGCGAGACGCCGACGTTGCCGGACTCAGCGCCCTCGGCACGGAGCTTGTTGCCCTCGTCCTCGATGCGCTGGCCGACCTCCGCGTCGATGTTCTTCCAGTACCAGATCACACGGCCCCAAACCTCATCGGTCAGATCAGGAGCAACGCCCGAGACGGTCTCAACGAGACGGTCGCGCTGGGCGTCGTCGAAGACCTCACGCACGAGCGCGTGTGGCTGCGACCAATCGTCGTCGTTCTCTCGAAGCGTGTACGCCTGGCGAACCATCTCGCCGTCGGACTCCCACGAATCATCCACGACGCCCTCGTAATCGGAGTACGGCTTGCCCTTCGAATTCGGGACGTAGCTCGGCTCGTGGCCGTTGTGGTGGAACGTCATCGGGCCGTCCTGCTTGTAGGTGACCACCGGGACGATCGGGCGGTTGACCGGCAGCTGGTCGAAGTTCGGGCCGATGCGGTAGCGGTGCGCATCCGCGTAGGCGAACACGCGGCCAAGGAGCATCTTGTCCGGCGAGAAACCGGTGCCTGGCACGAAGTTCGACGGCGCGAACGCGGCCTGCTCGATCTCAGCGAAGTAGTTCGCCGGGTTCTCGTTCAGGGTCAGCTTGCCGACCTCGTAACGCGGGTACTCCGACTTCGGCCAGACCTTCGTCAAGTCGAACGGGTTGATGTGGTAGGTCTTGGCGTCCTCGTAGGGCATGACCTGCACGTGAAGCGTCCAGCTCGGGAAGTTGCCCGCTTCGATGTTCTGCCACAGGTCGCGGCGGTGGAAGTCAGAATCCTTGCCGGCCATGGCCTCGGCCTCGTCGTTCGTGAAGTTGTGAACACCCTGGTCGCTGAGGAAGTGGTACTTGACCCAGAACTTCTCGCCCGCGGCGTTGATCCACATGTAGGTGTGCGAGGAGTAGCCGTTCATCGTGCGCCACGACTGCGGCAGGCCACGATCGCCCATGAGGTAGGCAACTTGGTGTGCGGATTCCGGGTTGAGCGTCCAGAAGTCCCACTGCATGTCGTTGTCGCGAAGACCGTTGGACTGCAGGCGTTTCTGCGAGTGGATAAACATCGGGAACTTCATCGGATCGCGGACGAAGAAAATCGGCGTGTTATTGCCGACCATGTCGAAGTTGCCCTCTTCGGTGTAGAAGCGGGTCGAGAATCCGCGCACGTCACGCCACGTATCCGGTGAACCCATTTCACCGGCAACGGTGGAGAAGCGGGTCAGCGTGCGGGTCTTCTTTCCAGGCTGAAGGAAGTCCGCCTTCGTCCACTTCGAGACGTCCGCAGTCACTTCGAATTCACCGAATGCGCCTGCACCCTTGGCGTGCGGGCGACGCTCCGGAACAGATTCACGGTTGAAGTGGGCGAGGCGGTCAACGAGGTGAACGTCGTGCAAAAGCAGCGGGCCGTCCGGACCGACCGACAACGAATTGCGGTCGGAAATTGATGGTGCGCCGTTGTACATCGTGGCGCCCGTGGGCTGAGTGGATGCCTGAGGCATCGGTTGGTGTTCTGCCATGGTCTTCTCCTTTTATTGGCGATGGCCATTTCATCGCTGGTGCGATCTGCTTTCAACCCTATCGTCAATTCCGGAATGACTCCAATATAGACGGGTGGGCTTCGCTGATGGCATGGGTGAATGTGCATAAGTCCACGTGTTTGTGGCGGACAGGGCCCTGCGCAGAAACTGCGCGAGGTCCGATGTGAAAGAATCGCGCCATGAACGGCAGATATGCACCGTCCCCGACCGGCGACCTCCACATCGGAAATCTCCGCACCGGTCTGCTTGCGTGGGCGTTTGCGCGCCGCGAGGGACTCGACTTCCACATACGGATGGAAGACCTTGATGAGCGATCGAGGGCAGAGTTTTACTCGCGGCAGCTCAATGACTTGGCCTCCGTGGGTATTGACTGGGACGGGGACGTTCTATACCAGTCCACCAGGGGTGATCGGTACACGGAGATTTTCGAGGATTTGCTCGAGCGGGGCCTGCTGTTTGAGTGCTACTGCACCCGGCGGGAACTGGCTGAGGTCGCATCGGCCCCGCATCGCCCGCCGGGATCGTACCCGGGCACGTGCAGAAATCTGACAGAAGCCGAGCGCGACGCCGGGCGGGCAAAGCTGACGGGCATGAGCCGAGGCCCTGCCTACCGGCTCAAGACGAACGCCGATGCCCTGCCGGTGGCGGATCGGATCGCCGGGCAGTACACGGGGGTGGTGGACGACTTTGTGATCCGCCGCGGCGACGGTGCATACTCATACAACTATGTGGCCGTCGTCGACGATGGTGACTTCGATATCACGCAAATTGTGCGTGCGGACGATTTGCTTTCTTCCACGCCGCGCCAGGTGTATCTGCAACGGCTGCTCGGCTTTGAGACACCGGAGTACATCCACGTGCCGCTGGCTGTGAACCGCGAGGGCGTGCGGCTCGCGAAACGCGATGGCGCCGTGACCCTCGGAGATCTCGCCGAATTCGGCTGGACCGCTTCCGATGTGAGAGCACTGCTCCTTGATTCGCTTGGGCTGCCATCGGACGCTGAGCCAGTAGACATCTCGCCAGAGGCCATCCCTCGAGAGCCGTGGCTCGTCGA